>DATBKN010000201.1:0-4174 GCA_036555845.1 Gemmatimonadaceae bacterium
TCGACAGCCTCGCGCATGCGAGCATCGAATAGCTGATTGTTGTCCAGCCGCGGATCGCCGGTAGGGAGCGCGTCCTGCGAGGCCCAATCGTACGTAGCGTACGCTTGGAAGTTGGTGCCTCGGTCGAAGTCAGCGCCGACGTGAATCGTGGCGCACGCCGTCAACAACGCTGCGCCTAGCAGCGCGGCGCCAAGTGCTAACACAGATTTCGTTACTTCCGTTCGCATGTTGTGGGTCCGTTTGAGCCTGATCACAAGGTGGCCGCAACGGGCTGTAGTCGATTGTCAGGCGATCGCGGATGTTTGGTCGGGCGAAGGACGGATGGCCGCGTCAGGGGCCCTGAATAAGCAACGCCCCTTGCGTCATGCGGTGCCGCGCACAATTACCCACTGCCGAGTCCGCAAGCTCCCGTAGCCCCGAACCCCAGCACACGACAGTGCTCCCGCCTGAAATCCGCGCGACAATCGACGGCATCACGCTAGTCGAGCCGTGGTCGCTCATCGAACGCTTCACAACCCTCAGGCGTGAGCACCCGGACGATGTGCGAACCGCCGCCGAGGAGATCGTCGCACGTTTGACGCGTCTAGGCGTGCCTGTCGACGTACACGATCCGGAGATCTTTCTCAGCATCCCGGGCAAGGGAAGCGTCGAAGCCAGGGGGCTTGGCGCGACATTTCGCGCCAAGCCGATGGCGATGAGCGTGCCTTATCCCAAAGGCATCACCGCGCCGCTCGTGTACGCGCCGGCGCGCTATGCGCGCGGTGCCGACGAGCTCTTCTCGCGCAACCTCATTGGTGACGGCGCGCTCGAGATGCGCGGAAAGATCGTTGTGAGCGAGGGATTCGGCATGCCGGGCAAGGTCTCCCATTTCGAGGCCGGCGGAGCGTTAGGCATGATCGCCGTCAATCCCGGCAAGAATGCGCACTGGGGGATCTGCTCGACGGTCTGGGGAACGCCTGATCTGCGCGACTTGCCGCGCAAGCCGACGCTCGCCGTCGTCGCCGTCAACAACCCGGACGGTCTCGCGCTCATCGAGCACGCCAAGCGCGGCGGTGAAGTCACCCTAACGACTCACGTCACGGAGGGCTGGTTCCACTCGCCCGTTCCTGTCGTCACGATCCCGGGTACCGAAGAGCCCGAGTCGTTCGTGCTACTGCACGGACACTACGACTCCTGGGACTACGGCATCGGCGACAACGCGGTGGGTGATGCGACGATGCTCGAAGTCGCGCGCGTGCTTTGGAATAACCGGAAGTCGCTCAAACGATCGGTGCGCATCGCCTGGTGGCCCGGCCATTCGACCGGACGCTACGCCGGCAGCACATGGTTCGCGGATCGCTTTGCTATAGATCTCTACGAGCGCTGCATCGCACAGATCAACTGTGACTCGCCCGGCTGCCGCTGGGCGACTGTGTACAAGGACATCTCGTGGATGGATGAAGCCGAGCAATTCGCGCAGACGATTATCAGAGACGTGACAGGGCAGGACGCTCATGGCGAACGGCCGCACCAGGCGGGCGACTACTCGTTCAACAACATCGGTATCACGAGCTTCTTCATGTTGCTCTCGACGATGCCTGACGAGTTGCGCGATGAGAAGGGCTACTACGGTGTTGGTGGATGCGGCGCCAACATCGCCTGGCACACTGAAGAGGATCTGATCGATATCGCAGATCGAGATATCCTGCTCAAGGACATGCGCATCTACGCCGCAGCGGCGATGGCGGCAGCGAATGCGACCGTCGCGCCCTTCGATTTCGTGAAAACGCTGGATGGATTCTCCGAAACGCTGGAGCGCTACGACACTGGCGGCCGCGGCAAGTTCGACTTCGCTCCTTCGCGCCAAGCGATCGACGACTTGCGCGCCGCGTTGAGCGGCTTCACCGAGCACACGCGCTCGCTCGCGCGGTCCGCGATCAACGATGCCCGAGTACAACGAGCCAATGCCGCGATCCGCCGTCTCGCGCGCCTGCTCGTGCCGGTCAACTTCACGCGTGGCCCGGCGTTTTTCCATGACCCCGCCGAGTCGATCCCCGCGCTGCCGGATCTGCATCCGGCGCTCGCGTTAGGCGACGCCGCGGCGGACCAGGCCGGGTTCATCGTTACGCATCTCACTCGCGGACAGAACCGCCTCGTTGCCGCCCTGCGCGACGCGCGGCGCGTCGTCGAGGACGCGATGGCGTGAAGCGCCGCGGTTTGGTCGCCGCGATCGTCACCGCTGCGTTCGCGGCTGCATGTGCGCAGTCGTCGGTTGACGACGAGGGAACAACGCTGCGCCTTCCTCTGATCAATGACCCGATCCTGAACCCCGTGATCGCGCCGGACATCGGCTCGATCATGATCAACAAGGTCATCTTTCCGGGCCTCGTGCGCCCGGACGAACAGCTGCGTCCCACGCCAGACCTCGCGCTCTCCTGGACTACGGCGGACAGCGGTCTCACGTACACATTCTCGCTCAGGCCTAACGTGAAGTGGCACGACGGCGAGGCTTTCACGGCGCGCGACGTCAAGTTCACGTTCGATCAGATCCTGGACAGCAGCTCAGGCTCGCAGCAACGCTCCGACTTCGCGGCCGTTGCCGCAGTCGATGTCGTGGACTCGCTCACAGTGCGCTTTCGCTTGCGCGCGCCGTTCGCGCCCTTTCTCTCCTTGTTAGGCTACAACGCCGGGATCATCCCGGAACACGCCTTTCGCGGTCGCAAGCTGACGGAAGCGATTGACTTCAATCGCACGAAGCCGATCGGAACAGGCCCGTTCAGAGTCGGCGAAGCAAAGTCTGGAAGTGCGATCATTCTGGAACGCAATCCCGACTATTACGGCGCCGCTCCGAAGCTCGCGAACGTTGTGTTCAAGATCGTTCCCGACGTGAACGTTCAGGTCGCACAACTGCGAGCCGGCGAGCTCGACGTGATTCTCGTCGAGCCGGCGAACCTCACGAGCCTGGAGCGCGATCCGGCCATCTCTGTGCACGAAGCGCCCGTCGTCCAGCACTACTACGTCGGCTTCAATCAACGACACGCACTATTCGCCCCAGCTCCCGTTAGGCGAGCCCTCGGGTACGCGGTCAATCGCGCTGCGATAATCAAGGGCGTGCTCAAGGGTCACGGCGACATTCCTGTTGGAACCATCCCGATTGCGCTCACAGACTATTTCGCCGACTCACTCGCCCGGCTGCGCTTCGATCGTGACTCGGCGCTCGCTCTTTTCGCGCAGGCGGGATGGCGCGCGGGCAACGACGGTCGCTTGCACAATGCCAAGGGCGAGCCGTTTTCCTTCACGCTCTTCGTGGACAAGGGCAACCCGAGCCGCGAGCAAGCCGCGCTCGCCGTTCAGGCAGATCTGCAGGCGATCGGGATCGATGTCACTCTGCGCATGCTGGAATTCGCGACAATCGTGCGCGACCATCTGCTGCAGGGTAAGTTCGACGCGACCTTGATCTGGTGGACCACGCCGCCCGATCCCGATCAATGGGCGTTCTACGCCACTGGTCAGGACCATAACCACGTGGCCTACAGCAATGCACGAGCCGATTCCTTGCTCACCGAGGGACGCGCCACGAGCGACCCCGTTAGGCGGCGCGCGTTGTATGACGCATTCCAGGCACTTGCCCTGGAGGATCCGCCAGTCCTCGTCCTCTATTATCCGCGTGAGCTCGTGGCCATGCGTTCGACCGTCCACGGACTGCTACACCTCGGCTTGCGCGACGCCCTCAGGCACAGCGAACAGCTTTTCATCGGTCGCGCGGACAAGCGCTAGTCGTCGTCGCTGAGCAATGGCTCGCTATCTCGCGCGCCGGGTGCTGCATGCATTGACGACGCTGTTCCTCGTCTGCACTGCGACGTTCGCGATCATCCACGCGGCACCCGGCGGCCCATCTGTCCTCGCCGATCCCAAACTCACCGCCGTCGACAGGCAGGCGATCGAGAAGCGACTTGGCATCGATCGCCCTCTTCCCGAACAGTACACGCGCTGGATGGCGCGAGTGGCGCGCGGCGATCTCGGCGATTCCTTCCTGTATCAGGTGCCTAACGCGCAGGCGATCGCCGAACGCCTGCCCAGCACGATGCTCCTGGCTGGCAGCGCGCTGCTGGTGGCGTTCCTGGTCGGCGTGTCGCTCGGTGCCTACTGCGCAGCGCGACCAGGCTCACTCATCGATCACGCTGTCACCGTGCTC
>DATBKN010000202.1:0-3026 GCA_036555845.1 Gemmatimonadaceae bacterium
CGATCACGTTTGTAAGGGCCGACCTGCTGCAAGACAGCGTGGATCCAGAGGTGCGCCCATGGAAGCTTGGCGCGGTGATGTTCACGATGCTGGGCGCTCTGGCTCTCGCGGTGGCCGCCGTCGGGCTCTACAGCGTCATGAGTTACCTCGTGGCGCAACGCACGCAGGAGTTCGGGGTGCGCATCGCGCTTGGTGCGAAGGCGTCCGGAATCATGCTATTGGTCCTTCGAAGCAGCGCGCTCATGGCACTTGCTGGCGTACTGATCGGAAGCGGAATCGCTCTCGCTTTGGGCCGCTTCGTGGCGCCGCTCCTCTTCGACACTTCACCGCGCGACCCGCTGGTTCTGAGCGGTGTTGGCGCGACGCTCGTCGTGGTTGCAGTACTGGCCAGCGTGGTGCCTGCGTTCCGCGCGAAACGAGTGAACCCGATGGACGCCCTGCGCGCAGAGTAGCTGTGATCTGATCCGCCAACGCGGCGCCTGCCCCGGCCTGACTGTGCTCCGACACTAGTCGGGTTGGCGTTAGGCGTATGGTAGTGGCCTTGCGTGCCGAGCCCTGGGATATTATATCGACTATCGATATATCACCTCTCGACTGAGCGCATGGCATCCAACGACCGTCGTCTTCCGTCCCCAGCACCGCTTCCGCTCCCCGTCGCCGAGTTCCACATCCTGGTCGCGCTGGCCGATGGCGCGCGGCATGGGTACGGCATCATGACGGACATCGAAGAGCGTTCGGACGGCGCCGTGCGACTGGGCCCAGGCACGCTGTACACCGCGCTCAGGCGGATGACGGATCGCGGACTCGTCGAAGAAGGGGCGACGGGTGCGCGGGAAGACCCGCGCCGCGTCAACTATCGCATCACCGCGTTAGGCAGGGAAGCTGCTGTCGCCGAGGCCCGCCGCATGGAGGCCTGTCTCGCGCTCGTGCGCGGCACGCGCCTCGCCGCCAGGCTGGAGACGGCCTGACCGTGGTCAAGGCGCTTTCCCTCTTCGTGCGACTCCTGCTACGGCTCTTTCCGGAGTCGTTTCGCACGCGCCACGGACCGGAATACCTCGCCACGCTTAGGGCGTTAGGCGAAGAGCCGCGGCACCGCGGAATCGTCGGCGCTGTTCGCCTCACCTCGTTCGTCGTCCCGGACCTGCTCGCCGCGCTGCCGCGCGCGTGGAGCGACACTGGGTCTGTGGACGCCATGAAAAGCCGACCTGCCGGAGGCCTGATGGAATCGCTGTGGCAAGATCTGCGATACGCCGTTCGAACGCTGTCGCGCAGCCGCGTCTTCGCGGCGACTGTGATCGTCTCGCTCGGTCTTGGCATCGGTGCGAATACGATCGTCTACAGCCTGCTCGACGGCGTCGTGTTGCATCCATTCGCCTATCCGGACCCAGATCGCCTGGTAGGAATCGGTGTCACGTTCCCGAAAGTGTCGAGCGACCGCGGTTTCATCGAGTCGCTCTCGCCACCGGAGTACGCGGACGTGCGCGACAGCACGCCGTCGCTGGAGCGCGTCTCGGCGTTCGATCTCGGCAACCGCGCAATTTCGGGAGGCGATCGGCCGGAGCGCGTCTTCACGGCGTTCGTGTGGGGAGATCCACTTGCCACGTTAGGCTTGCAGCCGACGCTCGGCCGCAGCTTCAGGCCGGCGGAAACGGAAGAGCAGGGAAACGCGGGGGCAATGATCAGTCATCGCGTCTGGCAATCGCGCTTCGGCGGCGACTCGTCGATCGTCGGCCGCACGATTCGCGTGAACGGCCAGCCCTATACGGTGATCGGCATCATGCCGCCTGCCGCGCTGCTCATGGGAACCGATCTCTGGGTTCCAATGGGAGTGCCGCCGCTGCGCATCCCGCGTCAGGCACGGCAATACGCGATCATCGGGCGGATCAAGCCTAACGCTTCGCTCGCAGCGGTGAACGCGGACCTCGCGCGCATCGCGACGCGCACGGAGCGGGCGCATCGCTCGGAATTCAAGGAGTACGAAGGATGGCGGCTCGAGGCTGCGCCTTTCGCCGAAGCGACAACGAGCATGTTCCAGCTGCGTTTGGCCGGATTCGCGATGCAGGGAGCGGTGGCGCTGCTGCTTCTCATCGCCTGCACGAACGTCGCCTCGCTGCTTCTGTCGCGAGCGGCCAAACGATCGGCGGAGATCTCGGTGCGGCAGGCGCTGGGTGCTCGAACGCCACGCCTGCTGCGGCAGCTGTTCACGGAGAGCCTGCTGCTTTCGTTAGGTGGCGGCGCCGCGGGCCTCGCCATCGCCTGGGCAGCGCTGGGGCCACTCAGCGCCGCGATCCCCGAAGAGGTCTCGGGTCTTGGTATCGGCATCGCGCTCAACCCGCGCGTGCTCATCTTCACGCTGCTCGTCTCACTCGCTGTCGCGATCTTTTTCGGCGCGTCGCCACTGGCGCAGGTGCTGCGCAGCCGCACATCCGCCGTGCTGGGCCAGAGCGGCGAGCGCTCTACGTTAGGCAGGGGTGGCAAACGCCTGCGCGCCGGTTTCCTCGCGTTGCAGGTCGCGCTGTCGGTGATGCTGTTAGTCGGTGCCGGCGTACTGCTGCGCTCCTTCAACAGGCTGCAGAGCGTCGATCTTGGCTTCGATGGGCGGGGCGTGCTCACCGCCCGGCTGTCGCTGGCGCGCGAAACGTATCGCTTCGAACAAGTAGGACCCTTCTTCGAACAATTGACGGGACGATTGCGCGCAATACCCGGCGTAAAGAACGCTTCGGCTGCTACGCAGTATCCTCCGATCAACACTTTTCAAACGAACCTGCAATTGGCCGGTGAGGCGCCGGAGCTGAGCGCGGCGCGCACCGTCGACATGACGAATGCGACAGCGGACTTCTTCGCGACCATGGGCTACCGCCTCCAGGCCGGGCGCTTTTTCGGAGATCGCGATACCGAGAATGCGCCGCTCGTCGCCGTCGTCAACGCGACACTGGCTCGGCGTTTCTTCCCGGGTCGATCGCCTGTCGGCGAGCGCGTTGTCCTCGGGCGCGGAGAGAAGCCGACAGAAGTCGAGATCGTCGGCG
>DATBKN010000203.1:0-10740 GCA_036555845.1 Gemmatimonadaceae bacterium
GCGTGCGCTGCGCGATCGGCAACGGTGTCGTGCTCGATCCGGAAACGCTATTCACGGAAATCGATGAGCTCGTGCGCGATGGCATCGACGTCGAAGGTCGACTCTACGTCAGCGATCGCGCGCATCTCGTTATGCCTTACCACAAGCTCGTGGACGCCGAAAGCTCGGCGAACAAGGCGATCGGTACGACGGGACGCGGCATCGGCCCGGCCTACGAGGACAAGATCGGCCGTCGCGGAATCCGTGTTCTCGATCTCAAGCATCGCGCGCAACTCGAGGAGCTTGTGCGACGCGGTGTCGACCTCGCAAACGCAGAGCTGGCGAGCTGCGGATCGAGCAAGCGCGTGGAAGTCGGCCCGACGTTGGATCGCCTGATGCCGATCGCGCCGCGCCTGCTAGCGCTGGCGGACGACGTCGGCCTAACGATCCATCGCGCTGTGCGCAATCGCGCCGCGGTGCTTCTGGAGGGTGCACAGGGTTCGCTGCTCGATATCGATCACGGGACATATCCCTTCGTCACATCGAGCAATACGACGTCCGGAGGTGCGGCGATCGGCGTCGGTATCGCGCCGACCGACATCGACGCCGTCCTCGGGGTCGTCAAGGCGTACACGACACGGGTCGGCAATGGCCCGCTGCCGACGGAGATGGAAGAGGCGTTAGGCAGCCACGTACGCAAGCTGGGCGCGGAGTTCGGCGCGACGACGGGACGCCCGCGGCGCTGCGGCTGGTTCGATGCCGTCGTGGTCCGCTACGCCGCGCGCATCAACGGGCTCAGCGCGCTCGCGGTCACGAAACTCGACGTGCTCGACACGCTCGAGCGCCTGGCGATTTGCACAGGCTATCGAGTCGGCGGCCACAGCGTGGCGGAATTCCCCGGCGACATCACACAGCTCGTCGAGCTGGAGCCTGTGTATGAATGGCTCGACGGCTGGCAGTCAGCGACGAATGAGGCTCGCACTCTGGCTGACCTCCCCGCTGCCGCACGGGCGTATCTCGATCGCATCGAGGAATTGGTGGAGACGCCGATCCGTTACGTGAGCGTCGGGACGCGCCGTGATCAGATCATCGATGCCACGTTAGGCGCCGGCGCGCTGACCTGAGGCTCGACGCGGCTTTGGCACAAGCACCGGATACGGTCGACGTCGCCATCATCGGCGCAGGGCCCTGCGGACTGGCCGCGGCCATCTCCTGTCAGCGGGCGGGACTCGGGGCGACGATCTTCGACGCCGAGTGCGTCGTCAGCACGATCACGCAGTATCCGACGTACGCGACGTTCTTCTCGACTGCCGAGAAGCTTTCGTTAGGTGGCGTGCCGTTTGTCATCGCGACGGCCAAGCCATCACGACGCGATGCGTTGGCGTATTATCGCGCTGTCGTGACGTATTTTGATCTCGATGTGCGGCAGTACGAACGAGTCGCAGCGATCGAGGGCGCTCAGGGAGGGTTCCGCATAACGAGCACTCCGCGCTCGGCGGCAGCGCGCGTGACCACGGCGCAGAACGTGATCGTGGCGACTGGCTACTTCGGCTCGCCGAACTTGCTAGGCATTCCCGGTGAGAATCTCGCGCACGTTTCGCATCGTTACGTCGAGGGGCATCACGCATTCGCTCAGCGAGTCGTCGTGGTCGGTGGCGGCAATTCGGCGGCCGAGGCGGCGCTGGATCTCTGGCGCAGCGGTGCGAAAGTCACGCTCACGCATTTCGGACCCACGTTCGACAAGAAGATCAAACCGTGGATCCTCCCCGATCTCAACAATCGCATCGCTGAAGGGAGTATCGCCGTGCGCTGGAACGCGCGAATAGCGAGCATCGGCCCGGACTGTGTCGAGCTGCGCGATACGACGGACGACAGCGTCACACGCCTCGACGCACAACACGTCTACCTACTGACGGGCTACGCGCCTAACGTAGATCTCCTACGCGCGGTCGGCGTGGCCATCGACGCGAAGAGCGGGATTCCGGCGCACAATCCGGCGACACTGGAGACGGATGTACCGGGCGTGTTCATCGCAGGCGTTGTGGTAGCGGGATACGACGCGAATAAGGTGTTCATCGAGAATGGCCGCTTCCACGGCGAAAAGATCGTGGCGCGGATCCGCGGACAACCCGCGCCGGAGACTCCTGGCGTCAGTCGAGATCTCGACTCTTGACGAACGACATCGACGGTTTTGGTTCCCAACAACAAACTAAAGCTGTCAGCTGCCAGTATTCAGTTTGAAGCTATCAGCGAGCGCGTGAAGCTGGACACGCCCGCTGACGACTTGTCACTGTTGGCTGGTAGCTGACAGCTTTGGTTATCGACCTCAGCCCTGACCCAAGTGCCTGCCGACGTTCTTGAAAAGCTCGTCTCTCTCTGCAAAAGACGAGGCTACATCTTCCAGTCCTCCGAGATTTACGGCGGGGCGGGTTCCGTTTGGGATTACGGCCCGTTAGGCGTCGAGTTCAAAAAGAACTTGAAGGACCGCTGGTGGCACGCGATGGTGCGGGCGCGCGACGACATCGAGGGCCTCGACGCTGCCATTCTCATGCACCCGCGCGTGTGGGAAGCGAGTGGCCACGTCGCCGTGTTCAACGATCCGCTTATTGACTGCAAGGCCTGCAAGGCGCGTTTTCGCGCCGATCAGCTCATGGACAGCCAGTGTCCGCGCAAGCCAAGCAAGCACCCGGGTGAGCATAACGAGTGTCAGCTGACCGAGCCGCGCCAGTTCAACCTGATGTTCAAGACGTACATCGGACCGGTCGAAGACTCCGCATCGATCGCGTATCTGCGCCCGGAAACGGCGCAGGGGATTTACGTGAACTTTTTGAACGTGCAGCAGGCGACGCGCCAGAAAATCCCGTTCGGCATCGCGCAGATCGGCAAGGCGTTTCGCAACGAGATCACGCCGGGGAACTTCATCTTCCGAACGCGTGAGTTCGAGCAGATGGAGATGCAGTTCTTCGTCGATCCACAGGACGACCACATGACGTGGTTCGAGTATTGGAAGCAGCAGCGCATGGACTGGCACCAGAGTCTGGGACTCGAACCAGAGCGCCTGCGCTTCCATCAGCACACGCCGGCGGAACTGGCGCATTACGCGCGCGCCGGTTTCGACGTGCACTTCGATTTCGGCGGCACGTTAGGCTTCCAGGAAA
The DNA here is from genome assembly GCA_036555845.1 of Gemmatimonadaceae bacterium. Classification (GTDB taxonomy): domain Bacteria; phylum Gemmatimonadota; class Gemmatimonadetes; order Gemmatimonadales; family Gemmatimonadaceae; genus DASYRX01. Next base: position 3,138 of record DATBKN010000203.1, read on the forward strand.
TCGAGGGCGTACACCATCGCGGCGACTACGATCTGAATCGGCACCAGGAGTATTCCAGCAAGAAGCTCGAGTACTTCGATCAGCCGAGCAACCGGCGCTTTGTGCCGTATGTGATCGAGACGTCGGTCGGCTGCGATCGCACGGCGCTGGCGTTGCTCGTGAACGCCTATCGCGAAGAAGAAGTGCCTGGGGAGCAGGAGGGGCGCGTCGTCTTGCGGCTGCATCCGTCGCTCGCGCCCGTAAAGGCCGGCGTTTTCCCGCTGGTGAAGAAAGACGGAATGCCGGAGCTCGCGCAGAAGCTTGCCAACGAGCTACGCCCGCACTTTCCAGTCTTTTACGACGAGTCGGGCGCGATCGGCCGCCGATATCGCAGGCAGGATGAAGTGGGGACTCCGTTCTGCATCACGATAGATGGTGACACGCTCACGCACCACGACGTGACGGTTCGAGATCGAGACACCCTGTCCCAGGTGCGAGTCTCGATGGATCAGCTGAGGCAATACATCAGCGAACGCGTTTCGAGTTAACCCCAAACGAACTGCGTAGTGCCCGTTGCGCCTGAGTAGGGTGAAGGCCGTAGATTGCCGCCTCGTGCCGCGAGCGAAAGCTGCGTTCCCACAGCGAGTGATTGCCGGTCCCACAACGGATCCGGCTGTCCGTGAGTTGATGGCTGTGCGCGAAATCGCGCACGCGTTCCTCACGGCCGATCGTCCAGAAGAGGTCTATCAGTTCGCGCTCGAGCGAGTGAGCCCGATCGCCGAGGCGACGTTCGCGTCGATTTATGTGATCGACGGGGCCTCCGAGTTGATGCACCTGGCAGCCGCCTACAACTGGCCGGCGCGCTATCGCGACTGGATCAGCGAGATGCGCGTGCGGGTGGGTTGGGGACCGAGCGGTGAAGCGGCAAGCGAACGCCGCGTCATCGAGGTGCCCGACGTTTTCGCCGACGCGACGCTGGAAGACTGGCAAGAAATCGCGACAGAGCTGGGTTTCAGGTCCATGGTCGCGCTGCCACTGCAGTCAGGATCGCGTGTGTTAGGCACTGCCGCGTTCTACTTCAACACGCCAGGCGCGCGCACACGAGAGACGCGCAACCTGCTGCGCATCGTCGCTGACCAACTTGCTGCAGCGGCGGAGAAGGCGGCATTGATCGACGAGCTGCGACGCACGAACGCCGCGCTCGTCGACGCCAACGAAGAGCAGGAGCGACAATATCTGGCGCTGATCGAAGCGCGCCGCTTGAAGGACGAGTTCCTCTCCAATATCTCGCATGAATTGCGCACACCGCTGACGTCGGTGCTTGGCTACATCGCGATCATGCAGGAAGAGATGTCGGGGCCGCTCACGGAGCGACAGCGTGGCGAGCTCGCGCACGCGAAGCGCTCGGGAGAACGCTTGCTCGAGTTGATCGAGGATCTCCTCGAGCTCACGTCGCTCAGACATGGCGCCGCCGAAATTCTCGTGGAGTCGTTCGACCCGCGCGACGCGCTGCGCGTTGCGCTGGAGACTGTCGGATCGGCGCCGAATGGCGTGGAGTTGCGGGTGAAGGCGCCGGCGTCGCCGGTTCCGACCATGCACAGCGATCGTCGCAAAATCACCAAGATTCTCGTCGCTCTTCTGGGGAATGCGTTCAAGTTCACGCCGAGTGGAAGCGTGACGGCGAGCGTGCAGATCGGCGACGGCCGAGTGATTTATCGCGTGCAGGATACAGGGATCGGAATTCCGCCGGGGGCGCGCGACGCTGTGTTCGACGAGTTCCGGCAGCTGGATGGCACCGCGACGCGGCGCTACGCCGGATCCGGCTTAGGCCTCACGCTTGCACGCAAGCTGGCGCAAGTGCTCGGCGGTGACATCGCGTTGGAGTCCGTCGAGAATACAGGCTCGACGTTTTCGGTGGAGCTGCCTCTGGAGTATCTGCCGGCGCACGGCGAGCGCGCCCTTTCTTCAACCTAACGAGTATCATCGATGGCCGAGTCGCGTCGTACACTGCTCGAAACGAAGACAACCGTGCCACCGGCCGACGTGCTGGAGCGCGCGAAGCGTTTCTTCTCCGGCCGCAACAGCATCTACGTCGCTTTTGTTGAGCGCGAGGGCCCGCAGTACGTGACGCTGCGCGGTCAGGGCGGCGAAGAACTGATCGTGCACGCTGCCGGCACGGCGAGCGGCACGGCCGTCACTGGCTCCAGCTACATGTTCGACGCGCAGATCCGGCGCTTCTTCGCGACACTTCCTCCCGCGGAAGGCGTATGAGCGGCATCGTCTCGACACTGCGAGTGAGGCCGAAAATCGTTAGGCTCGGCGCCAACGGCGACGCGAGTGACACGATCATGGTGCGCGCTCAGGTCCCCGAAGTGTGGGACGCTGTTCGCATCGAAGCGCCGCGCAGCGCGACGGTGTTGGAAGTGAAACGCCGCGCACTCGCCGAGCTGGTGCCTGACGAGGCGGCGGACACCGAAGTGTTTGTCGTCAAAGTGCGCGGGTTCGAGGTGCTCGACGAGACGCTGTCGCTGGACGGCGCGGGTGTGCGCGATGGGTCGACGCTTCTCATCACCAGTCGCCGACGCCGTCCCGTGAAATAGCGGCTTTGCGGTTACTCCGATAATGGCGCTGGCTTTCATCTCACACCCTGACTGTGGGCGGCACGACACGGGTTGGGGTCACCCGGAGCACGTCGGTCGTCTGCGCGCGATTCCGCGGGCATTGCGCGACGACCCCGAGCTGTTCGCTGAGCTGCTGCACTACGAAGCTCGGCACGCGACGCCTAACGAGCTCGCGCTGGCGCACGATCCGGCATATGTCGAGCGTGTGCAGGCAATGAGCGCAGCAGGCGGCGGCGCGATCGATGCCGACACCGTGGTGAGCGAAGGATCCTGGGACGCCGCGCGTGCGGCCGCTGGTGCTGTGCTTGACGGCGTGGACATGGTGCTGGACGGACGCGCGACGCGCAGCTTCGCTGCGGTGAGGCCGCCTGGACACCATGCGCTGCGCGCGCGAGGAATGGGATTCTGTCTCTTCGGCTCCGTCGCGATCGCCGCGCATTACGCGCGCGCACGACACAAACTCGAACGCGTGCTCATCGTCGACTGGGACGTCCATCATGGCAACGGTACTCAAGCGCTGGTCCAGGAAGAGCCCGAAATTCGATTCATCTCGATGCACCAATGGCCGTGGTATCCGGGCACCGGACCCGCATCGGATCGCGGACCGCACGGCAGTGCATGGAACGTTCCAATGCCGGCGGCACTTCCTGCCGCGCAATATCTCGCTGCACTGTTTCGTGCGGTCGATGAAGCGACGCGCGACTGGACTCCTGAGCTGGTTCTGGTATCGTCAGGCTTCGACTCGCTCGCCGGAGATCCCCTGGGTGGATTTACGCTGGAGATGGAAGATGTGAGCATTCTCACGCGAGAGCTTGTCGAGCGGACGAACACGTGGTGTGGCGGGCGAATTGTCAGCGCTCTCGAGGGCGGATACGCGCCAGAAAGACTGGGAAAAGGTGTCGTGGCTCACCTTCGAGCGATGCTGTGACACTGAGTGATCCACGTGTGAGGGAAAGCCGCACAAGAGTGCTGTGCGATTCTTACGCTCGCGGGCGCTGATTCGTCCATGAAACGCTGGGCGCGACTAGCTAGCGCGGCCAGCCGGCATTCGCGAGAGTTTGATGCGTCGTCGCGGCACCGTAGCACCGTACATCACGCATCAAAAATCCGCGGAAACCGCCCACTCGTCCCGGCCGCCACCACGTGACACCAAGCACTCCGCGCAGCGCCATCCGGTCGCGCCTAACGGCACCGAGCGACTCCGTCGTCGTGTACGCCGTCGTACCGGGCAGCGGCCTCGAGAGCGGAGTGAAAGTGGCGGGTGCAGAAGTTCTCGTCGTGCGGCAACTGGCGGCGCTGCTCGAAGAGAGTTCGTTAGGCGTGGGCGCGAACGTCGCTCAGCGGGTCATGCGCTATCGCGGCGTTATCGAGCAGGCGTTTACGGAACGCAGCGTGGTGCCGCTGCCGTGCGGTACCAGCTTCCGCTCCCGCGCCAGCGTCGAACGCTGGCTGGAGCTGCACCATTCGCCGCTTCAGGAAGCGCTCGAGTTCGTTGCCGAACGCGCGATGATGCGCGTGCGCGCGGGCGTGGCGGGGACGCCGGCAAGCGAGGCGGCGGCTGCGTCGGTGGACGGCCGACTGTGGACCGCGCTGCGCGGACTCAAGGGCGACGCCATCGCGGCGATTCCCGTCGTCGCGAACGCCGACGCGCGAGCGGCGCGCGATGCGATCTGCGCCTACCTCATCGACCGCGACGCCATCGCGGCCTTCGAGCAGCGCGTGGCGAACCTAACGAGTACCGAGCCGCACCTGCACTTCGAGCTGAGCGGACCATTTCCGGCGTACGACTTCGTTCAGATGGACTTCGGAGGTTAGCGCTCTAGTGTTCTGTCCGGATTGCGGCACCTGGAATCGCACGCGCGCCGTCTCCTGCGCTCGCTGTAGCAAGGAGCTGCCGGAGCTTTCCAGCACGCCGATGGAAAAGCCGGACGAAGAGATCAGCGCGCTGCGTCGCATCATGGGCGGACGCTATCGCGTCGTGCGACGACTGGGCAGCGGTGGTATGGCGCACGTGTACTACTCGACGCATGGCGCGCTCGAGCGCCCCCTCGTGATCAAGGTTTTGCACCAGCATCTGGCGCGCGACCCGGAGATGCGCGAACGCTTCCGCCGCGAAGCTGAAGCGGCGAGCCAGCTCTCGCACCCACACGTCTGCGCCATCCTCGACTATGGCGATCACGACGGCGTCGTCTTTCTCGTTATGCCGTACCTCGCCGGTGGCTCGCTCGCGGACGTTCTCGTGCGCGACAAGACCATCGCGCCACGCACGGCGGCGTCAGTGGCCGCGCAGGTCGCCTGCGCGCTGGATTACGCGCACCGCCGCGGCATCGTGCACCGTGACATCAAGCCCGATAACGTGATGTTCGATGAAGATGGGCATTCGATCATCACCGACTTCGGCATCGCGACGGCGCGCTTTCACGGTCGCCTAACGAAGACGGGCCGCGCGATGGGGACGCCGCACTACATGTCTCCCGAGCAGGCGATGGGACGCATGGTCGACGGACGCAGCGACCTCTACGCGATCGGTGTCATGCTGTACGAGATGCTCCTCGGCTTCCCGCCCTTCGACGGCGCCGACTCATACTCGGTGGGCTACAAGCAGGTGCACGAAAACGCCGTGGCGCCGGACGTGGTCGACTCACGCATCCCGGCCGAGCTGTCCAGCATCGTTATGCGCTGTCTCGCCAAGTCGGTCGACGAGCGCTACCAGACGGGCTATCGCCTCGCCGACGCACTGATCGCGTACCTCGCAGCGGAAGGGAAGGGCGCGGGAGAGGATCACCGCCTGGCGTGGGTCGCGCGGCGCAGTCCGACCTCGGTGGTCACGACGCTCTAGCCCTTCGCGGCTACCCCTCGTTCAAAAAACGATCGCGCGCGTCCGCTGGCGGTAGCGGGCATGCATCGAATTGCCCGAACCATTTGTAGCGCCGCCGCGCGATGTAGTCGTAGCTCCAGTCTCGTAGCGGCCGAGGGACAACACGACCAATCCCGGCGGCCAATCGCCAAAGGCCGCCGAACTGCCGCGCGATTGCGAGGATCGCGTCGGACTTGACGAAGACGCGATCTCCGTCGCGCACGATGATCGAATCCACGTCGCGCGTCGCAGGAAATGCGCGCCGCAGCCGCGTGCCGTGCGCGCTGTCGAGCGCGGCGAACAGGAGTCGGCGTTTCGAGTCGTGCCGCAGGGACCAGCGCACGTATTCGTTGCACAGCGCGCAGAGGCCGTCGTAAAAAACAATCACGGAACGAATGTAGTTGCCGAACGTCGACTGCAAGGCAAACAAATAGCTTCGAGTGGTCAGTCTCGAGGTCGCAGTCCCCAGAATACGTCGCTGCAAATTCTGGAAGCTCCGCACCGGAGACTGTCCACTCGGAGCTATTTGTTTTTTCCTGCATAAATCTGTGGCAACGCGTGGCTACCCCGAACCCCGCGCTAGTTTAGGACCGTGTCCCGCCTCATCCACGTCGCGCTCCCTGTGCGGCTGTTCCGCCCCCTCACGTACGCCATCGACGGGGAATGGGCGGAGAGCGTCCTCCCGGGCGCCCGCGTCGTGGTGCCGCTCAGGACGGGCAAGACCATCGGTGTCGTCACCGCGCTGGACGTTGAGGGGAACGGCAGCGGGAAGATCCGGCGCGTGCTGGACATGCCTAACGAGCCAGCCGCGCTGCCCTCCGCATTGCTGCGTACCTGCGAATGGATAGCCAAGTACTACGCCGCCCCGATCGGGATCGTCCTGCGCAGCGCCTTGCCTTCGCTGCTGGCGGCGGCTCGCGATCACGAGCCGGCCAAGCGCACGACCAGGGTGCTGACGATCATCCGCGAACTACCGTCGCTCGCCGAGCGCGAGCAGCTGTTCGCGCGTGCGCCAAAGCAGCGTGCCTTGTACGAGTTGCTCGAGACGTTAGGTGGGTCGGCGCCGCTGCCGCTGCTGCGCGAGCGTGGCCACATGTCACCGTCGGCCATGACTGGACTCGTCAAACGCGGGCTCGCGCGCCTGAGCGCACAAGCCGCCGCGGCCGATCCCTTCGCGACCGCTGCGGCGAGCGCCCCTGCCGTGCAGCCGACGCCCGCCCAGCGAGCGGCGATTCGCGGCATCCTCGACAGCGGGCCGGTGGGGGGGGACGTCAGCCTGTTGCATGGCGTGACGGGCAGCGGAAAGACGCTGGTGTATCTCGAAGTCCTCAAGGCAGTGAGAGAGAGCGGACGTACGGCGATCGTACTTGTCCCGGAGATCGCGCTCACACCACAAACCGTCGGCCGCTTTCGCGCCGTCTTCGGGGATCAGGTCGCCGTTCTGCACTCCGCGTTAGGTGAACGCGAACGAATGGACGCCTGGCGCGCGCTGCGCTCAGGCCAGAAGAGCATCGCCGTCGGCGCGCGCTCGGCGATATTCGCGCCGCTCGAGCACGTCGGTGCGATCGTCGTGGACGAGGAGCACGAGGCCACGTACAAACAGGAAGAAACCCCGCGCTACCACGCGCGCGACGTTGCGATCGTGCGCGCTCGCATGGAGGGGGCTCGCGTCGTGCTCGGAAGCGCGACGCCGAGCCTGGAGAGCTGGGCCAACGCGACATCTGGTCGATACAGGCTCATCTCGCTCCCGGAGCGAGTCGGCGGGGGAGCGCTCCCGGCGGTGCGCGTCGTCGACCTGCGGCGCGACCGAAAGCAGCAACAGCCGCCAACGCGCTTCGACCCATTTCGTTTCGCGATCTCGGAGGAACTGGAGTCTGCGCTCAGGGATCGCCTAACGCGGAAGGAGCAGAGCCTGCTGTTGCTCAACAGGCGCGGCTACAGCGCCTTCGTGCAGTGCAGCGCCTGCGGTGACGTCGTGACGTGCCCGCGCTGCAGCATCGCGCTCACGTATCATCGCACGCCTGACGCGATGGTCTGTCATTACTGCGCCTTCCGCACGGCGCGGCGAGAAAAGTGCGAGCGCTGCGGAAGCCCCACGCTACGTCGTCGCGGACTCGGGACGCAGCAGCTCGAGGAGCTGATCGCC
>DATBKN010000204.1:0-1717 GCA_036555845.1 Gemmatimonadaceae bacterium
TGTTCGACGCCAGGATGCCAAGTGCAGCAGTCGACGCGAGCGCTGTGAGGAAGAGCGGCATCACGACGAAGGATGCGTTGATGCGCCGTCGCCAGCGGTGGGCGCATCGCTCACAGAGAAAAATCCCTGCTGCGACCGGCAGATCGTCAGGATCCGCCGAGAATGGCAGCGCGGCGCTGCATGCGCCGCAACGTCCTTGCCGGTTCCGAGCGCGCGCTCGGCTGCGCAGTCGTTTGATTCCCCAGAAGGCGAGCGGCGAGGCGAGCGTGCCGACGATCGATAGGAAGCCGGGCACTGACACGAGCAGGATAGGATGTAACATGATGGATGCCCTCCCTCGTTGCGCCTAACGACTTGTCGGCGTTCCACACTCGTTATGGCCTCACGGTGACTTGTGCGCCAGCTGCGAAATACGGATACGATGCTGGGCGCGCAATAATAGTAGCGCGGCCTGGCTTCAGCGCATGCACGACCCCAGCGTCAAAGCGCGCGGTAACGGAATCAGTAGAGGTCCGGCGCGCTACGGTTGGGCTAATCGCGGGGAGGCAGGACCCAGACCGTGTGAATATCGTGCGCGGTCACCCAGACATTCCGCTCATTCGCGCGGACCGCGCCGCTTCCAGCGACGGGACCATAGCGCTCGATCACGACGTTTCGTTTTGGATCGATCACCTGCAGCATGATTGTTTTCGCCCGCACCCAAACGCGGCCGGCACCAGTCGCGATATCACCGCCGCCGCCAAGGACCCCTGTTTCGATCGTGGCGACCAGAGAATTCGTCGCCGGATCGATGCGGCTCACGGTGCCGTCCCCTTGATTCAGCGTCCACACGCCGCCCTCACCCGCTGCGAGAAAGCGCGGTGTGGGTCCAACGTTGATCGTCGCGATCACGCGATTCGTCGCTGGATCGATCCGCTGCACCGAGCCCGCGCCGACCGCGCCTTTGCGCCCCGTCGTGGAGATCCACACGGCCCCAAAGCCGAACACCGCGGCGAACGAATGCGGCTGCACCGTTATGCGTGCGATCACCTTGTTCGTCGCCGGATCAATGCGCGAAAGCACGCCGGACGAATCGCTCAGCAGCCAGACAGAGCCCGCTCCGGTTGCAACACTGAGCTCGCCGCTCGGATCGGCCACGCCTGTCGCGATTTCCGTGACGACGCGATTCGTCGCCAGATCCACGCGCACGAGCGTCTTCGCGCGGCAATTCACGACCCAGAGCGCACCGAACTCGATCGCCATCGCGCCGCACGGCTCCGCAATCGGCACCGTAGCAACGGGTACGCTGTCGTTTGGCGCCAGCAATTCGACGCGACCCTCGTTCGTTACCCACGCCTTCTCGTTATGCAGCACGAGGAAGTCCGCGTAACCGCGCACGTGCAACGTGGCGCTGGCGCGTGCTGCAATGGGTTGTATCGGCGGCGCCGCTGTCTGACCCTCGAGCGCGCAGCTCAAAAGAACGGCGAGCGCGGCACTCAGAGGCAGCACTCGAACGCAAAGTGACAGCGGCATCGTTAGGAGGATCGCGTTAGGCGTCAGAGGGGCCGAGTTGCCAGCCGACATCCTGACTCCAGCGATCGGCACGCCGCATCAGTTCCCAAAGATATGGCTCCTTCGCGTCAGTGTAACGCTCCCTCTCCGTGACGTATTTCGCGGCGAGCACCCGTTTGAAATTCGCGTAGTGATCGGCTTCATCGGCGTGACAGCGCAGATAGTC
>DATBKN010000205.1:0-9163 GCA_036555845.1 Gemmatimonadaceae bacterium
GGCGGCTACTTCATCACCGCTGCAGACATCGAGAAGCGTGCGCCGAACCTGCTCACCGACGTCTTCCGCACGATCCCGAGTCTGCGCGTCGTCCCGAGCGGAACCGATTACGTCATCGAAAGCGCGCGCAACCCCACCAACTCGTGCGTGAACTATTACGTCGATGGCGCGCCGTGGCAGGCTATCTACGCCGGCGACGTCGATCGTCTCCTGCCGACGTGGGAGATCGCGGCGATCGAGGTCTACAACGGTTCCAACACGCCGATGCAATTCCAGTCGCCGGGATCGTCCGGCTGCGCATCGATCGTGATCTGGTCCAAGACCCGAACGGGAAAGCGTTAGGCGGGGCTGCCGGATTTGGGTTCGTCCGGCTCCATGTGAATGAGCACGCCCGCGACCTGCGGGACCGTGGCGCGGATCGCGCTCTTTACCTTGCCGCTCAAAATGTGCGCTTCGTGCAGCGTTAGGTTCGGATCTGCCTGCACGTGCAGATCGACGTAGTACGCGCCGCCGTGCCGGCGCACCTTGAGTTTGTGCGTACCACGCACGCCGCTCACGCTTCGCCCGGCATCTTCTATTCGCTCGACCATAGGGCGCTCCGGCGAGCGGTCCATGAGCTCCGCGATCGCCGGCCTCGCGATGCGCACTGCGTTGACCAGAATCACCGCGGAAGCGACGAGCGCCGCCCAATCATCAGCCGCTGCCCAGCGCTGTCCCTTCCATAGCGCCAATGAGATTCCAACGAAGGCTGCGAGCGACGTGATCGCGTCACTTCGATGGTGCCACGCGTCGGCGTAAAGCGCCGAGCTGTCCGTTGCCGTCGCTACAACGCGCATGCGGCGAAATAGCACTTCTTTGATCACGATCACGCCGAGCAGTACGACGAGCGTGTACGGCTCTGGCGCGTAGTGCGGTGTGTGGATCTCGCGTAGGGCTGCGATCGCGATTCCAACTCCCGCTGCGAAAAGGATCAGAGCGACGATCGCCGCCGCGAGCGGCTCGGCCCTGCCATACCCGAACGGATAGTCTTCGTCGGCTTCGCGCGACGAGATCTGCAAGCCGCCCCAGACAACGAGCGACGCCACGATATCGATTGTCGATTCCACGCCGTCGGCGACGAGGGCGTACGAGTGACCGACGAGACCAGCGACGACTTTGATTCCTGCAAGCGCGAAGTTGAGAAGCAGGCCGAATTGGACGGCTCGGATCCCGCGGCGGGTGCGCGTCTGCACATCTCAAAGAAAACCGAAGTTGGCCCCGACCGCTATGCGCCAACGCCAAGCGGCGCGACCGATTGGCCGCGCCGCCTAACGAAATAAATCGCGTTCTGCTGCCAGGCTCACCCGCCGAGCCTGAAACCGACGAGGAAGCTCACGTTCGTGAACTCGTCGACGTCCTGCAGCTTGGCTTCAAGCGTGAAGCCGCCGAAACGCACGCCCCCACCAAAGTCGAACGCACCCTTCAGATCGGACTCGTCGAAGCCCTCGTCTCCCGGGCCGGTATCAACACTGACATTCCGGAAATAGAGACCGCCACCGCCAAAAATGTACGGCTCAGCAGTCGTTCCCGTGGGGCGGAACGCGAGCTCCAGATTCCCTGTCCCACCCAGCAGCCACAGCGTCGCGTCGGGGCCGGCGTCGCGCGAATGGTATGCGAAGTATGGGTCCAGACGCACGTTGAACGGCGCGTCGGCGATGTTCCAGTTGAATGATGCCGCCAGCGCCGGGCCCATGTCGAAGCTGTTGTCGCCCGTAGCGAGGCCGCCGTACAGCGTTAGGCTCGGACCCGTCGCGCGAGTGCGCTGTACCGCTGCACTCGATGTTTTTGAGAATGCGCGCGGCGCGGCCATCTGCGCCTCCACTGCACCCGCTAGTATCACGCTCGCGAGCGATGCTGCAGCGACCGACCGAATTTCACCAAACATTAGTGCTCCTTGCGAAAGAGAGACCGCGGTGGTGGGGTGCCGCAGTCCGTACTGCGTCGAACTCGACAATTCTGTCCCATCCGGGCCACTGCGGTGCAATTCTCATGCGCCGCACCGAGCCCACACTGCCCGGCTCGTTATGCGTTTTGTACGGACTCAGCGATTGATCAGGCTCTAACGACGCCAGCGCAGCACACTCAGAACGTCGGAGAAATCGTCCGTCCAGACTTTGACATTCGCGCTCGGCGCGAGCACACGCCAGAGCGGCTGCCTAACAAGTGCGGAGAGCGTGGACGGGGATCGCGCCAGAGTTACCCAGCGCGAGCCATGTTTCAGCTCGAGCCGCTCCTGCGGCGTCACGTCGTGATCGCCGACAGCCCCGGCAAGACGCGCATCTCGCGCAAGCTCCACGACGACGGGTTGAAGCTCCAGATAGCGGTTGCTGATGTGCAGGAGCACGACACCGCCGCTGCGCAACTTGCGCATGTACAGCGCCAGCGCTTCGCGCGTGAGCAGGTGCACCGGAATCGCATCGGAGCTGAAAGCGTCCAGAAGAATCAAGTCGAACGTCGAGTCGGGAACCGCTGCGATTGACAAGCGCGCATCGCCGAGGACGATGTCGCTTTCCGGCGCACAATCGCGCAGGTACGTGAAGAGCCGCGGGTTGTTCGCGATGCGCACCATCACGGGATCGATCTCATAGAACGTCCATGTCTCTTCGGGACGCCCGTAGCATGCGACTGTGCCAGCGCCGAGACCTACCGCCGCCACGCGCCGGACCGGAACGTCAGTCAGCGTGCTGGCGAAGAACTGCCCTAACGGTCCGCCGCGATGGTAGTACGTGAGCGGTTCGGTGCGATGCTCGGGAAGGTGATTCTGGCCGCCGTGCGTCGTTGTTCCGTTCGTGAGCACGTGGTACTGGAATGACGACTTGACCCGATACACGCCGAAAAACGAGCGTGCCTGAACCAGGATGTCCGAATCCGCCTGCTGGGCGACCTGGTAACCGGCGAACATCGCGGCGGCGCCTAACGCGAGCCGCAGGGGGCGAGTGACGAAGGTGGCTGTCACTAGCGCGGCAGCGCCAAGCGCGATCTGCGGGCCGTACGCGCCCCATTCCCCAGGCGGCCTCGGGAGCTTGAACAGCGCGACGACCGCGGCGAAAAGCAACGCCGGCAGCAGGAGATCGAGGGCGAGCGATCGCCGGCTATATGTACGGCCGGCTGCCATCCACGCTGGTCGAAGGCCAAGCGCGAGAATCAGCGCGTACGGATACTCGCGCACCGTGTCATACAAGACTGGCGCAAGGAGCACGTTGAATGCGCCGCCTAACATTCCGCCGACCGCGATCCACAGGTAAAAACCCGTCAGGTACTCGGCGCGCGGTCGCGAGTCGGCAAGCTCGCGATGGCAAACCAACGCGGTCACGAAGAAGGCGAGCAGATGCAGTCCCGCTACCAGCGTGATGCGCGGGGTTCCGCCGACCAGGAGCAGGATGAGCAGCACCAGCACGAGCGGAAGCTGCAGCCAGAGCATCAGCGTGCGGTTTATGAGCGGAGGCCGCGCGAAGACTACGACGAAGCTCAGCAGGTACAACGCCAGGGGAACGACCCAGAGCAGCGGCACCGACGCGATATCCGTGCTGATGTAGGTCGTAACGCCGATCAATAGACTCGAGGGGACGAACGCGAGCAGTACCCAGCGCAAGCGCCAGTGCGCGTTAGGCACTATCGTTGGCGCTGCGTTCGTGTCTTCTGCCTCTGCCACGGTTTCTGCTTGCGGCGTGGGCTCCGCATCGGCGCGGCGCGAGGACGTGCGCCAGACGACAACTGTGCATACCGCGAGCAGGGCGAGCAGTACCAGGTAGCCGATGCTCCACCAGCGTCGCTGCTCGACGAGACGGAAGTTCGGCTCGATGAGAAACGGGTAGCTCAACAGAGCGACGAAGCTTCCCAGATTGCTTGCCGCGTACAGAAAGTACGGATTGTCAGCCCGCGGATGATGTGTCACCGCGAACCAGCGCTGCAGGATCGGCGCTCCAGCCGCGACGAGTGTGAAGGGAGCGCCTAACGCGACAACGAGAAGCCCGATCAGCCACGCGATGGGCACCACGCCTTGCAGCGGCCGTTCGAAACCTTCCGGAATGCCGATCGGAAGGCTCGCTATCGCCAGGACTAACAGCCCCAGGTGCACCAGCGCCTGCATTCGTGCGCTCAGCCAGCGGGTGCCGAGGTGAGCATACAGGTAGCCGGCTAGCAGTGCAGACTGGAAGAACAGCAAGCATGTGTTCCACACGGCAGGCGTGCCGCCGAGGCGTGGCAGTACGAGCTTTGTGAACATCGGCTGCACCGCAAAGAGCAGTGTCGCGTTCACGAAGATCGTGACCGTGAAGACGATCGCGATCAGCGGGTAATTGGTTTTGCGCGGCGCTACGCTGCTCCCCATCGAGCGAATGTGTGCGACAGATCGGAAAGGAGCTAGCTGTTGCTGTCGGCTGGTAGCTGTTAGCCGACAGCTTTAGTTGGGCGTGCCTACCGAGCCCGCTCTAACACCGCCGTTAGGTTCCGGAGCTCTTTCGGAACATAGAAATGCAGCCCGCACGCGATGAGCCCCGCCTTGCTCATTGCCCGCCGATACCACGAGCCGGGCTTCGCTGCCGTGCGCTGAAAATCCCCCTCGGCTTCGTCCTCGCGTGTGAAGATCTCGACATAGATAGGCCCGCGCGCCAAACCTCTCAGCGTGCGGAGTCCCCGGTGTACCTCGTGATCTGCCACGTAGTTCAACACGCCGCAACAGACGATGAGGTCGAACGCCTTTGGAAGCTTGAGATCCTTGAGATCGCCGAGCGATCCTTGTTGGATGTTGCGCCGACGCCCGTAGCGCCGCACTGCGTATTCGCTCGGATCGACACCATAGTAGCGAAGCCCCGGCCGCAGACGCCGCAGGATAGGCCGCCAATTCCCCTCGCCTGCTCCGACATCGAGCACGCTCGTTATGCGCCGCTCGAGCAAATACTCGGCGACACCCACAACGAAGGCGACTTGTCGCCTGAGGTACTGCAGCGATTTCACGCGATGCGCCGGATGCCGATACCATTTGTCGAAGTACGCGCGGTCGTAGTGTGCCGCGCCGCGAACGAGCTTCATGGGATGCGAAGGAAGAATTGCGTGCGCCACGGCTCAGCGGCGTCCACGCGATAGCTGTATCGCACGCCCGCGCGCCACGTCTGATTCATGGAGAATGGAGCGAAGTCGGCCGACAGCTCGACACCAGCCGAGCGGTAGAAGGTCTTGAAGCGCCCGCCCGATGAGTAACCCACGCTGTAGTCCCCGAAACCCTCGGCTTGCAGTCGCCTAACGAACACGAGAGGTCCAATGTTGAGGTCCGGATACCAGAGCGGCAGAGCGTAGGATCCTCCCGCGCGCCAGATGCGATACCTGGCGCGAGCGTCGTAGCCGCGCGCGAAGGGGAACTGGCTCGAATACGCGTAGTTCGTCGGCCGCTGTTCCTCGATCGCTGCGATCGCGGAAACACCATGGTGCAGGAGCGGCCCGCGCACGGACGCTCCCGCTTGCAGCATGTAGGTGTGGCCGAAATAGTCTCCACCAAACGGCGTGTGACGATACCTGCCCAACGCATACACGCCCGTTCCTACGAGATCGCGATACGCCGCCGGCTCCGAGTGCGACGCGACCAGCGTGTATGTCATTGTAGTCAACACACCGTTGTTGTTGTTCAGGGGAAACTCGACAGGCTGACCATCGATGAAGGTGTAGCCTAACGAGGCTGCTGCTGCCAGTTGCTGCACGGCGAGGCCGCGGACCGCCGTGAGCGGGACGCGCGCCGTCAGCGTCGCCGATTGCTCGCGCCAGGTGAACGGTATGGCCGCGCCGGTCGAGTCGTCGTACGTGGATCCGTCGGTGCCGGAGCGTACGCCGACATCGAAGATCGGGAACAATCCAGCATAGCTCACGCCTGCGTCGATGGCATGGGTGTGCCGGGTTGGGTTGAATCGATACGCAATGCTGGTCCCGAGTGTGTTGAGCACATTGCGCGCGTATGCCTGGACGATCCACGGATCGTTGTCATTGCCAGGAAAAATCGCAGCGCTGTGCACGATGGGGCGCAAGCCATTGTATCCGTGCACGAGCCATGCTGTCGCGGAATCCACACTGACGATCGCGCCTTCCTGCGCGACAACGGGCTCAACGAACGCAGCGTCCGCGTGCATCGCGGTACTGACAACCGGCCAGCTCGCAGGCTCGATCGCCGCCTCGGCGATTTCGTCGCCATTTGCTCCATAATCGCGAAACAATAGCGTCGCTCGGCCCCCGATCGTCGCGACGTCAGCGTGATACGCGCCGAACTTTCGCGACGTGACTCGATACTGTTGTTTCGTTGCGAGGTCCACCGCGTGGATGTTGTCGATCCCGCTTCGCGGCGAACCGAAATAGACGCGACCACCAGACTCCACCGGCCGCGAAATCGCGTCGAACGTCCACGGAATGAGCGTGTCAGTCGCCGCGCTGTGCGCGTCAAGGCGGATGAGCGCGTTGCCCTGCGTCTTCCCGATGGCGACGAACGTAATGAAGCGCCCATCCTCGCTCCACGCCGGCGTGGTGAGAAAATTGTTTGCTATGTTCTCATACTGGCGCACGATCGCACCGTTCTGCGCATCGAGCACAATCAGGTGCGATCGGCGCGCCGATGACATTTCCAGCGCGGCGATTCGCCCGCCGTCAGGCGAAAGCGCGACGGCGTAGATGCGCGTCCCGCCGCGTACAGTGCGCACCCGCCGCGTTGCGAGGTTCAGCTCTTTGATCGTTAGATAATCGAGGAGGCCCCAACGTGGGTGCACATCGTATTCCAGCCAGATCACGCGATCGGCCGCCACGTGAAATGGAAACTCGCCGCGCCCGGCAAAGTGTCGCAGCAGCACTTCCTCTTTCCCCGTGCGATCGATGCGCAGGAGCGGTGTGATGTTGTCCAGGTCCGTATACGCGGCGATGATAGACCCGTCATTCGCGTACTGCGGCCATTGCCAGACATGGTAGACACTGCGCGGTCGCGTGCGTGTAGTCGCTGCGCTTTCGAGCACTTGCGCCGCTTGCGCGCGCCACATCGAATCGGCTTCAGCCAGCGCATCGCGATGCAGCCCACCTAACGACTTGCCCGTCTCCGCCGAAAGCGCCATTGATAGCGCATACGGTGTGAGAGGGTTGTTCGAGGCGCGCCGGATCACCTTGGCCCAAATGTCCGGGCCGTACTTTCTGCGCGCGTGTGTGGTGAGCAGGTAGCCAAGCTCGTAAGCGCCCGGATAGTACGTGCGATACGAGCGCAGCCAAGCCGGGTAGAAGTCGTAATCCTGCCCCGTTAGGCGCATCGCGCGCACGCGATTCATGAACGACGGCTGCCTTCCGCGCCCGCCCGGCGTCAGAGCCGTCTCGGTTCCGACCGCGTCGCCTTCCCACAACCAGTCCGGGAAATACAGACGTGCCGCGAGTAGCGACGACGCCTCGTCTCCGAAAATGAGCGACGCGATTCTGATGAGCCCGCTGCGCATCAAACGCTCCTGGACGATGTGCCGCCCCTCGTGCACGGCGAGCAGGTTGTACCACTCGACCGGTCCGGCAAAGTCGGCCGATGTCTTGGGCAACGGATACCATGTCGTTCGCCGCGGAAACCAGGAGACGAACCCGTTTGGAACGAGTGACTCCGCGGCGAGCAACACTGGAATGCGTTCGGGATGCTTGCCTAACGTGTGGCGCAATGGATCGTAGGCCCGTTCCAGCAACGTCGCGGCACGCTGCGCGTCCGCGGTCATCACATCGCTGAAGATCACGGTGAAATGCGGTGTCACGATTTGACGCCATTTCACAGCACGCGAATGCTGCTGAGCCGAAAGCTGCGTGAGCAGCGGCGCTTGCGCACTGACCTGCGTTGCATGGGCGCACATCGCGGCGGCCAGAGCGAACGTGAGTGTGCGCGTGTGTGAGCGCATCAAAAGACGGCTCGAAACGCCTCGCCTAGGTCGATGGAGAACGTCCAGCGCCCGGCGTCACTCCGCAGGCCGCGCGCCGTCTCAATCCGAATCAGATCGAAAAAGAATTCCAGTGCGATTCCTAACGAAGGATAAAAACCGCCTGAAGCTACGCTCGCACTCGACGGCCGCGCGATCCCTATCGCGTGGACGTATGGGAGTAGTCGCGCGCTCCCAGGAGACTTGCCATAGCGTGCCAGCGGCAGCGATGGGAATGCCACGTGAAAGCCGTACTCGGCGTGCAAGGCGACAGCGCGTTCTGCACGCAATCCATGATATGGATAGCCAGGTCCGCTCACTGGACCGCCGAGGTAGATGAGTGACTGGGGCGGAAGCTCGTCGGATGATCCCGCGGCTGCGCCGAACGCACTGAGACGCAGCAGCTGAGTCGGCCGATCGCGGGTGTAACGCAGGAGTGCAGTCCCACGCACGAAACGGCTGTCACGCACGCCGGCATCGCTCACCCCCGCTTTGAGGTCAGCAGCACGCAGTGTTCCCTGCCAACGCAGGTCACCGCCGCCGAGGGAAAATGAGCGTGAAGAGCGAAGCGCCAGCTCGGGGCCTTCGATCTCCCACGCCGGGATCGTGGGCTCGAAGTGACCATGCGCCGAGCTTGCATGCACACTTAGCGGCAGGTGTCGCACGACTCCCGCTTCCAGGTCCCAGCGGACGCCTAACGCACTGGTCGAGAGACTTACACCAGCACGCCGTGCTTCGTACGGATCTGTGTAATCGCTCCCGAACTCCTGTGCAGCGAGACTGTTCTTGAGGGAGCTGCCTTCTGAAAAATCTCCGGCGTCCAGGTACTCTCGTTCGGCGAAAGCGCCAATCTCCACGTTTCGCAGCGCCACACCTATCGCGGCGCGTCCCTTCAGCCGTTCGTCGTCGTACCCATAGCGCGCTCGCAGCGCCGCAGTCCAGCTCCCGGCCCATTGCCTCCTGAAACCAGCACCTAACGCCATTCCCTCCACCCGATTGAAGCGCACGAAGTCGCTGATCGATCGCGCCGAGAGTGCGCTGCCGTGTGCCCGTGCCAGCATGGAGCGCGAAACGAGACTCTGGGCGACGGCCTGCACCTTGGCGACATCCTCTTCCGTCACCGTCGCGATGTCGGACGGCAGGATCTCCGCCAACGGCTCGTTCCAGTGAAATCCTAGACGCCGCGCGAATGGTGCGCGCGCGATCGGCGCGCCGGTGAA
>DATBKN010000206.1:0-2729 GCA_036555845.1 Gemmatimonadaceae bacterium
CGTCGGCGCTGACTTCGACCGAGGCACCAACTTCCAAGCGTACGCTACGTACGATTGGGCCTCGCAGGACGCGCTCCCTACCGGCGATCCGCGGCTGGACAACAATCAGCTATTCGATGCTCGCATGCGCGAGGCTGTCGATGAGCAACTCGCCAGCAAGGGACTGCGACGCAGCGCGTCATCGCCGGATCTGCTTGTCCACTATCATGCGAGCGTACGCGACCGCATCGATGTGGTGCGCATGGATGAAGCGCGCGGCTACTCGGTCGGGGAGAAGAGCGAATCGTTCGTGTACGAGGAAGGGACGCTTCTCGTAGACGTGGTGCATGCGCAGAGCAAGAAGCTCTTGTGGCGCGGCTGGGCTCAAACGGAGCTGAACACGCTGCTCACGGCTCCGGAGACAATGGCCGCGCGGCTCAAGGATGTCGCGTGGCGAATGTTCAAGCAATTCCCGCGCAGCGCACCGATCGAGCCGGTCGTTGCGATGCCGCCTGCCTAACGCTTAACGAGGGCGTAGTAGATCACGTAGAGCCAGGAAAAGAATCCGTGCACGATCGCCCATAAGATCGAGTGGTTGACGCTCCACGAGATCGTGATCGCGAGCGCACTGCCCATCGTAATGCCGGCGCGCGCGGCTTCTTTCGTTTTGGACATGACGAAGGTTGTTGTCCGTGGGCGAGCCGCCTGTCGCTCGGCGTCGTACACGGGGCCAGAGTAAGGGTCTGTCATGGGAAGCCTCGTACATGCGGAGTACGCGACGACGGTCCGGTTGTGTCGCCGAGAGGTTAGACTTGGCCGCGCGAATCAACGCGCGCTGACGACTCGCCGTAATCGCCCAAGCCAGTCCTCGGACGTCCCTCCCCTCAAACGACCAGCACTCGTGCGTCTTGGCCAAACTATTGCCTGCGTGGCACTTGCAGCGTCTGCGAGCGCGCTGAACGCGCAAGCCGCACACGATACGACGCGGGACCACGCCAATGGAAATGGCGCGAAACGGCGGAGCGCCGACGGGCGCCTTGAACTGGTAGCGACGCGGGCGGCGTCGCCGATGCGAGTGGACGGATCGCTGGACGATGCAGCGTGGCACGATGCGGCTGTGGCGACGGGCTTTGTGCAGAGCGAGCCGCGCGAAGGTCAGCTGGCGACGGAACGCACCGAGGTTCGCGTCGTGTTCGACGCCGAGAACGTCTACATCGGCGCCTACATGCACGACTCCGATCCGTCGCGGTTGGTCGTGGCGGATCTGCGCAAGGACTTCAGAGAAGAGGATCAGGATGACTTTGAGGTCATTTTCGACACTTTTGCCGATCGCCGGAACGGCTACGTCTTCATCACGAACCCGGCGGGCGCGCGTGTGGATCGGCAGATCGCGAACGAAGGGCGCGAGGTCAATCCCAGTTGGGACGCGATATGGGACGTAAAGACCCGTCGCGTCGCGGACGGCTGGATCGCGGAGCTGCGCATTCCGTTTCGGGCGCTGCGCTTCGAGCAGACGTCGAGCCATCCGTGGGGGATCAACTTCTCGAGGCGCGTCCGGCGCAAGAACGAGACGTCCTTTTGGTCGCCCGTATCGCGCGCGTTCAACCTTTACCGGGTGTCGCTGGCCGGCAACCTTGCTGGAATCGAGTCTGGCAGCGCGTCGCGCGATTTGCGCGTGAAGCCGTACGTCCTTGGCAACACGGTGCGCGACATTGGCGTTAGGTCCTATGCGGAGAAGTTCGACGCCGGGTTGGACGTGAAGTACGGCGTTACGTCGGGGCTGACGCTGGACGTGACGGTGCGGCCCGACTTCGCGCAGGTCGAAGCCGACGAGCAGCAGGTCAACCTCACGCAGTTCGCGCAGTTCTTTCCCGAAAAGCGCGAGTTTTTCCTGGAGAACTCGGGGCTGTTCTACGTGGGCGATGCGGCGCGCAACAATCGTGTGTTTGCGCCGGCGACTCCCGACGATGACAATCTCCTGTTTTTCAGCCGGCGTATCGGATTGCGCGATGATCGCAAGCCGCTTGCGATTGACGGCGGGCTGCGCCTAACGGGTGTCGCTGGAGGGATGGGTGTGGGCATCGTAGGCATGCAGGTACGCGGCGACAGCGCGACGGACGCGAACAATTACGCCGTCGTGCGCCTGCGCAAGAATGTGGCTCGCGGGTCCGACGTCGGCGTGCTGTACATGCAACGCCAGTCCACCGACAACGTGGACAACTACAATCGCGTGGCCGGGATCGACGCCAACATTCGTTTTGCGGGAAGACTGGACTGGAATTCCTACCTGGTGGCGACGCGCTCACCGGCCGTAAGCGGCGACCAGTATGCGGCACGCACGTCGCTCAACTTCGAAGGGAATCTCTTTCATGGAAAGGGCGGCGTGATGTCGTTAGGTGACCACTTCACCAACGACCTTGGCTTCTATCGCCGCATCGGTATCAAGAAATGGTTCATCGATACCGGGCTCAGGCCGCGTCCCGAGCTGATGCGGCGGCACGGTGTGCGTGAGATGCATCCGCATATCGTGTGGGACATGTACACGGACCAGCGCAACCACATGGTGCAAAAACGGCTGCACACGGGATACACGTTCTTCATGGAGAACGGCGCTGTGGTCGAGTTTTCCTACAACCCGATGTTCAACCTTCTCGACACGCCGCTCCAGCTCAATCCGAAGATCGATGCGCTACCGGCTGGCCCGTACGGCTGGCCCGAATTCGGTCTGTTGGTGCAGACCGACCAGAGCC
>DATBKN010000207.1:0-2519 GCA_036555845.1 Gemmatimonadaceae bacterium
CGCTCGCTAAAGAGCCCTCAGCGCGTTTTACATCAGCCGCTGATTTCGCGGATCACTTGGAAAGCGCCCTTACTGCTTCCGCGAGCGGCTACGCACACTCATCCGCGACGCGCGCCGGGGCGAGGAGGTTTGTCAGCTGGCTTCGCCAGCCGCTCGCGTTAGGCATCATGCTCATGGCCGCGATCGCCATCGCTTGGTGGGGAATGAAAGCCGTTGAGGGAAGAATCTTGCCGATCCAGGCGCTGATGGTATTGCCGCTCGAGAACCTGACCGGGGACTCCTCACAAGAGTATTTCGTCGACGGAATGCACGAGGCCCTCATCGCGCAGCTTTCACAACTCTCGGGCGTTCGCGTCATTTCGCGCACGTCGTCAATGCATTACAAGAGGACGGCCAAGTCGCTACCCGAGATCGCGCGTGAGCTCAACGTCGATGCGGCGGTCGAAGGCTCTGTTCGGCGCGCCGGCGACAGTGTCCGCATTCAACTGCAGCTGGTGAGAGCTCGTCCCGAGCGCCAGATGTGGAACCGGACCTATGAGCGTAGAGTTGGAGATGTCCTCGCTCTTCACAGCCAGATCGCGGGAGCGGTGGCGCAACAAATCGCCGCTTCGCTGAGTCCCAGTGCGGTGGAACGCAGATCACACAATGAGTCGGTACATCCAGAAGCGTACGAGGAGTTCTTGAAGGGTCGTTACTTCCTGGCGCAGGCTCCAGCCAACCTCGCCATAGCCGTGCGTCACTTCGAGAACGCTGTCGTTAGGGATTCTGCATTCGCCCCCGCGCACGCCGGTCTCGCGGAGAGCTGCTGGTGGTTCGCTCAAACGGGGCGTCCAGAGCTTTTCAGCAAGAGTAGGGTTGCAGCCCGGATGGCTGTAGACCTTGACCCTACCCTAGCCGAGGCTCACGTGGCGGCCGCGCTGGCACGGATGACAGACTGGGATTGGGCGGGATCTGAGGCAGCCTTCAAACGCGCCATTCAACTGAACCCCAATTCGTCCTCCGCTCACCAGTGGTATGCGCAGCTGCTGCGAATCATGCTGCGTCTCGACGAAGCAATCTCGGAGGCTCGTCAGGCAGCCGATCTCGACCCTTTCTCGCTGACAGTTCGCGCAATGGTTGGTTGGGTCCTGTTCAACCAGCGTCGCTACGAGGAAGCGCTGGACGCGTACACCAAGGTCCTGGAACTTGAACCAGAACACGGCCTCTCCATTTACAATCAGGGGCTCGTGTACTGGATGCAAGGAAAGCCCGACAAAGTCATTGATGCGGCACGGCGATCGAAGGCCGCGCGACTCACCGTGGGCGAACTTCACGCGGACTGGTTGCTCGTTATAGGATTTGCCATGTCTGGCCGTCACGACGATGCACGGCGGTTGCTCACTCAGCTGCAAAGCCGAACGCGACCACCCCAGGAGTTCCTCGCAGGCGTTCAGCTAGCGCTCGGCCACCCCGAAAGGGCCCTCGACCACCTGGAGCGAGCGCTTGCAACTCGTGAACCCAACTTGCCACTGTTCACATCGGAACCCGTGACTGATCCGCTACGGCAGCACCCAAGATTCCGCGCGTTGCGCGCCGCGATGCGCCTTCCATAGTCGAACGAGTTATCCGTGATCTGCTTCTGCACGACCACGGCCGACGTTTCAGTTTTAGTCGATCCGCCGCGACGCCAGCGGGAAATCGATCTCGCCCTTGCGACAGTAGATTGATTAGGGAAAGAGCGGCGGCGGAATGCGCTTCTTGGTCGCCTGCTCGAACGCGAAGGCCAGCTCGATCAGCTTCGGCTCGCTGCATGCCGTGCCGGTGAAGCTCACATTGAACGGCGCTGGCTTGGGATCGAATCCGGCTGGAAACGCGGCCGCAGCGCCGGCACCCGGAGGCGGCGCGTTAGGCACGAAGCCGTATGGCACCGTCACAGTCGGATAGCCCGGACGCGCCCCGATATTCGCCGAGCTGACCCCAGGAAAGAGCAGCGCATCGAGGTTGTTCGCCTTGAGCGCCGCGTCAATGCCGTTCGTCGCCGAGAGGAGGATGTCCTTGCGACGATCGGCTTCGTAGCGCGCGCGATCGGCTTGTACGTCCATCTCGTCGGAGATGTCGAGTTGCGCCTGAGCGTATTTGATCGCGCCCGCGCGCTGATGCGCGATGTTCCATTGCCTGAGCTCAGTGAGCGTCTTGACGGGTGCCTTATCGCCTAACGACTTGAGCCAGGCGTTGAAGTCGCGCTTCATGCCGTACTTGAACGCAACGGTGCACTCGGCGTCACGGCCCTTGGACTGATCCCCGCTGCACGGGTTCCAGTTGAGCAGGTTGTTCGCCGGGTTCGTGTCGGTGATGCTGGGGATGTCCGCCGGATCAACGACGACGGCGCCCTGCTGCTTGAGCACCGCGATCACTCCGTCCATGAGCTTCTTCTGCGCATCGTTCAAGCCGCCACGCGGCTCTGTGCGCCCCGGAGCGGCCGGCCCCGTTCGATCGTAGAAGAAGGCCCGCGGAATGCCGACCCGCGCACCGCTCAGGCC
>DATBKN010000208.1:0-4747 GCA_036555845.1 Gemmatimonadaceae bacterium
CCTAACAAGGGCTGGCGAGCGACGGCGGCCCAAATGCCATAACGAGCAGGGAAGGGCGTCACGTTGTAGTCCGAGCCGTTCGCCCACCGAATCCCCTTCTTGAGAAAGGTGTTGAACGGATCGAGGCGCCGATCGCGGACCGGACCGAAGTTCCCCGCGTAGGTATCGCCGATCCACCACATGAAGGTCGCAGACGGCTCCGGATAGCCGGCATCGAATTCACGCTGCAGCTTGGCTATGCTGTCGATGGCGCGATCCGTCGGGATGTTCGCGTGAATGATCCCGTGACGCAGGCCGCGCTTGGGATTCTCGCGCATCGCTTGCGCGTAGCTGTCGACGGTCCAATCGATCCCGCGATCGCCGATGGAATGCGTGCTCACGTGGATGCCGGCGTCGTGATACAAGCGGATGAGCTGCCTAACGGTGTCCGGATTTGACGCCGGATAACCGCGGTTTCCGCTGTCGATGCCCGTGAAGCCTTTGTTCCAGTCGTCATAGAGCCACGCTGTGCGCGCGCCGCCGCTGCCGTCGATGTACAGCTTGACCCCGCCAGCGATCACGTGATCGTCGCCAGTCGTCTCGTACGGTCGTGTTTGCGCGCCGCGTTCCGCGATGAGCTTGCGCGCGCCTTCGATCGAGCGCCCACCCTGCCACAACGCGAAGACGCGCACGCTGAGATCGCCCGATGCCTGCACGCGTTTGTACGCGTCCCATGTAGCGCTCGAGATTCCTGGGTCCTTGAGCCCCGTCATTCCCTCCGCGTTGAAAGCTTTGGCGAGGTCACGGAGGCCGGCGTCCAGCTGCTCGGCCGTTTCGTCAGGGAGGAGTCGCCTAACGAGGCCCTGAGCGGATTCCTTGAGAACGCCGGTCGGAGTGCCGTCGTTCGTCCTGTCGATCGTCCCGCCCGGAGGGTCCCTGGATTCCCTCGTGACGTCGGCAAGTCGCAGCGCGGCGCTATTGCCGACGCCGTAGTGCCCCATCGTTTGCGTGAGCCAGACGGGATTATTCGGAGCCACTTTGTCGAGATCAGCGGCCTGAATGAGACGGCGTTCAGCGAACTTCCCTTCGTCCCACCCTTGACCAAGGAGCCAGGATCCCCTCGGGAGTTTCGCGATGCGCCCTGCGACGCTGTCCTGCACGTCGCGGATGCTTTTCACTCTCGGATAGCTCAAGTCCAGAACGTAGAGCCTGTCGACGCTGCCGCTGGCGAAATGCGCGTGCGCGTCGAGCAGTCCGGGCGTCATCGTTAGGCCCGCCAGGTCGATGCGCTGCGTGGAGGGTCCCGCGAGCGAGTCGATGGCTGCAGTTGTGCCGACGGCGAGAATGCGATTGCCTTTTACGGCGACCGCTTGAGCAATGTGATCGGCGGAGTCAACGGTGATGATGTTGCCGTTGACGAAGACAATGTCGGCGACGGCGCGCTGGCGGGAACACGCGATGAACGCAAAGCAAAGAACGAAGGGGGCGCGCATACGCGCGAAGGTGCGCTGCGACCGCGCCACACGTCAACCGCGCAATTGGAAGCTGTCAGCCGCGGACAGCTGTCTGCTGGCAGCCGTCAGCGGGCAGCTCAGGTGGGGTAGTGTTGTGGGTTCCACGTATGACTCTCACCGCGGGCTTTGGTGAGCGAGGCGTAGAGCGCGTCGTATACGACGAATCCATGGCGCAGCTGCTCGTGATCGTCGTCGTACAACTGCGACAGACCTAACGAGATCGCGAGCAGTCCCGCGCACTGCGGCGCGAGATCGAGCCGCGCGGTGTCCGCTCCACGCACAATCGTCGCGAGCTCGCCGAGGGCAGGATCGCGCAGCTCGTACTTGCTCAGAAACGCATCGAAGCTGCAGAGCGGGCCCTCGTGCGACAGTTCCACGCCTTCGACGTCGAACGGCGTCGCCCCGGTCTCCTTGGCGCGGTCCAGGACCTGATCCGCTGGCGCGAAGAAGAACTCCGGCGTCGAGTCGATGAAGCGCGCGATGAGCCAGGGACAGGCGACGCGGTCGATTTTGGGGCGAGCGCGAGTGATCCAGCGCATCTGATGCCTCTTGATCAAATCGGGGTGGCAATGATACACTCGTATCATCAATGGTCAATAGTGTATCACAGCCATGGCTGCTGTTTCTACCGCAACTTCCAGCCAAGCCGGACTATGCGCGCGTCAAACTGTGGCGCCGACTGCAGCCGCTGGGAGCCGTCGCGCTGCGCGGAGGCGTCTACGTGCTGC
The DNA here is from genome assembly GCA_036555845.1 of Gemmatimonadaceae bacterium. Taxonomy (GTDB): domain Bacteria; phylum Gemmatimonadota; class Gemmatimonadetes; order Gemmatimonadales; family Gemmatimonadaceae; genus DASYRX01. Next base: position 2,222 of record DATBKN010000208.1, read on the forward strand.
CGAATACGGCCGAGGCGCGCGAGGATCTGGAATGGGTCGGCAAGGAGGTCGAGGCGGACGGAGGCAGCGCAATCGTCTGCGAGAGCGTGTTCTCGCAAGCCGTGAGCGACGAGTTGCGCGCACGCTTCCGCGAGCGGGTGACTCACGCCTACAGACAGATCGCCGCCGACTCGCACGAGGCGTTAGGCGACCGCGAAGGAGCACAGGCCGCCGCCCGCCGGCTGCGACGACAATTGAACAACGAAGTCCGCCGCGACCACTTCGGCGCCGAAGGTCGTGATCACGCCGAGCACGCGCTCGCGCAGCTCGAGACAGCGCTCAGTCAGAAGGACGCAGCGAGCACGGCAACCGCAGGGCCTCGAGCGAAGGGCGCGGTCTGGGTCACTCGCGCCGGTGTCTTCGTCGACCGCATCGCGAGCGCGTGGCTCATCCGCCGATTCATCGACACGAAAGCTCATTTCAAATTCGTGACAGGGACGCGCCATGCGCCGCATCCGAACGAGATACGCTTCGATATGTTCCAGGGCGAATACACGCATCGCGGCGAGCGCTGTACCTTCGAGGTCCTGTTGCAGGAGTTCAGCCTAACGAATCGTGCCCTTGCCGCGATCGCTGAGATCGTACACGACATCGATCTCAAGGATGGTCGCTATCAGCGCCCCGAGACCGACGGCATTGCGCTCCTGCTGCAGGGCCTCGTGCTCGCCGAAGGTGACGACGGCAAACGGCTCAAGGCAGGGGCGCAGATCTTCGACATCCTCTTCGCGCAGCTCAGCGCCACACACCCGTGAGCGAACGAGCCGGCGAGGTCCCTTCGCTGCCGTTGCGCGTCGGGGTGCCGGCGTGGTCCGCGATCGCAGTCGAGAGCTTTGGCGGGCCGGTCGCTCAGATCGCCGTGCTGCATCGCGTGATCGTCGAAGAGCGGCGGTGGGTGGACGAGGAACGCTTTCAGCGCGCGCTCAGCTTCTGCATGCTGCTCCCAGGTCCAGAAGCCCAGCAGCTCGCGACATACCTGGGCTGGCTCCTGCATGGAACGAAGGGAGCGCTCGTCGCGGGTTCGCTTTTTGTTCTGCCGGGATTCATCGCGCTGCTCGTCCTGAGCCTTCTGTACGTCTACGCTGGCGACACCACGGTGGCGGTGGGCGTGCTCGCGGGCATCAAGCCGGCCGTGATCGCGATCGTTGCACACGCGCTGACGCGCATGGCTCGGCGCGCGCTCAGCGATGCAACGCGAGTGGTGTTTGCGTTAGGCGCATTCGCGGCGCTCTTCTTCCTTCGCTTACCGTTCCCGGTTGTGCTCGCCGTTGCGGCACTGCTCGGCGTCCTGCGTTTCGCTCGCTACGAGGCGCGAGCGGCGGTGCCGGCGCCTTCCGCACACTGGAAAGAGCCCGTCGCGGCCGGAATGATTTGGCTCGCGGTATGGCTGCTGCCGCTCGTTGCGGTGGGTATCGCGTTAGGCTGGACGCATGTGGTGGCACAGGAAGGGCGCTTCTTCGCCACGTCGGCGCTTGTCACGTTTGGCGGCGCCTACGCCGTGCTGACGTACGTGGCGCAGGAAGCCGTGCAACGCTACCACTGGGTCACGCCGTCAGAGATGATCGCTGGACTCGGCCTGGCAGAATCGACGCCGGGACCGCTCATCCAGGTCGTCCAGTTCGTCGCCTTCGTGGGCGCCTTTCGTGCACCGGCTCCGCTCTCGCCGCTCAGTTCCGGCGTGCTCGCCTCACTGCTCGTCACGTGGGTTACCTTCGTTCCCAGCTTCTTTTTCATCCTCGGGCTGGCGCCGTTCGTCGAACGGCTGGCGCACAATCGATACTTGTTAGGCGCGCTGCGCGGAATTGCCGCAGCGGTCTTCGGCGCCATGCTCAACCTGGCGATCTGGTTTGCGCTGCACACGCTTTTCGGCGAAGTGCGCGAGTTCGCTCGCGGCGCCGTCTTTTTGACGATCCCGCGTCTTGGTAGCGTCGACTGGTGGGCGGCCGCCGTCGCCGTCTCGAGTCTATTCGCCGTCCTCTGGCTCAGGGTCAAGCCTGTGTGGCTGCTCGCGGCTGCCGCCGCTCTCGGCGTCGCCCGACAGGTGCTGCGCTAGTGGGGCAGGGTTACGATTCGGACGCGCGCGAGTTAGCCTCGATAGACCGTTGGACGGAGCGGCGAGATGCGCCTCGCTTGGAAACACACTTCGATGGGTATGATTTCCCTGGCGGCCGTGGCTGCGTGCGACGCGCCCGCTGGGTTGCGCGACGACCTAACGCCGGGCGGAACGACCGTCCTGGCAATCACGCCCGCTAAATCCGTGTGGACGTGGGAAGAGGTCGTCGCAACTGGGGTTCGCGCGACGCTGCGCAACACGACAACTCGGATGTTGGAAAGTGCCTTGGGGGATAAATTCAACGCCGCCATGGAGCAGGCGGACCTGTTCATCGTGAAGGGCGCCAGCGGAGCGTTGGAACGGGAGGATGCCGACGGTACGTGGCGCGTCACGGTGCTGAACGCGCTTGTCGAGGGGATCAAGCGGGTCACGCTGCG
>DATBKN010000209.1:0-2776 GCA_036555845.1 Gemmatimonadaceae bacterium
ACCGCTTCGTGCTTCGCACGACGGGCTGGTTCGCCGAACACACGATCATCCGCGTGGTCGTCGCTGTCGCCGCGCTTGTCCTGGCGCTGACGCCCGGGATCGTGCTCGTCATCTGGCCGGACCTGACGGACAACTTCGAGGGTTTTGGCTACGCCAGCGTGTTCCTCATGAACCTCGCCAGCACGGCGACGTTTTACTTTCCGGTGCCGGGGCTCACGGCCGCGGCCCAGGCGCTCATCGCCAGTGAGGGCGATGCGTCCGACTTCCCGTGGCTTGTCGGCGTATTCGGGGGCGCGGGAATGGCGCTTGGCGAGATCACCGCGTATTACGCGGGGCTGCTCGGAGCGGAGCTGGTGCGCGGACGCGAGCTGCCAGGCCCGCGGCGCTTTCACGGCGTCATCAACCGGGCGATCAACGGCGTCAACTGGCTGATGAAGCGCTGGGGGATGATCACGCTGTTCGTGCTCTCGGCGCTGCCGAATCCACTGTTCGAAGTCGCCGGGCTGACAGCGGGCTCGGTGCGCATGCAGTTCCGACGGTTCATCGTCTCGGTCACCGGAGGCAAAATCGTGCGTGGCGTGCTACTCGCCTACTACGGGACTGACGCATACGACGCAGTACGCGACTGGTTCTCGTTCTTGCCGTTTGTGTGATCAGATGTCGCGCGAAAGCCACGCGACGCCCTCGCGCACGCAAGGCCACTCGTGTCGCAGCAACGGACGATAGCCGAGGCGGATCCAGAAGTACATCGCGATGCCGTGTGACGCGGCTGCGGGCGCGTAGATGCGCCGCATCCCGCGACGCCGCAGTTGCTCTTCGAGCAGCGACGCGGCGGCCATGCCGGCGCCGCGCCGTGCGCACTGTGGCGGCGTGGCGACGAGCTCGATGATCGCGTGATGGGCCTTCGGCTCGTCGGTGCGATAGATGATGACGCCAACGGGATCACAGCCGAGGGCGGCTGTGCCGGGCGTCCGTGACGCGCTTCGTTCGATTATGAGGCGCTTCTGCGAGCGCTGCGTGCTCTCGTCGTCGTAGTCGACGGACTTTGCGACTGCAGGAAGCCAGGTCTCGAGCCACGCGTTGTCCGCGCGCCTCGCCGGGCGGAGGGCGATCGTCACGGCGCGACGCGGGCGCCCGGGCGCGCGAGCCACGAAGACACTTCGCCGGGCATGTCGCGCAGCAAGACGTCGCGCAACGTACATTCGGGCAACGATCGGATGAACGAATCGCCGTAGCGGCGGCTGCGCAGGCGGCGGTCGAGCACGACCATGACGCCCCGGTCCGTGCGGCTGCGGATCAGGCGTCCGAATCCCTGCTTGAAACGCAGGATGGCCTGCGGCACGGCGTAGCGCTCGAACGGCTGCTCGAACAGCTCCGAGCGCGCCTGGAACACCGGATCGCTCGGCACCGGGAACGGCAAGCGCGCGATCACGAGCAGAGACAGCGCCTCGCCCGTCACGTCGACGCCCTCCCAGAAGCTCGCCGCGCCGAGCACGACGACTCGCTGACTGTCCTTGAGCGTCGCGAGCAGGTGTTTCGGCGCGCCGTCGATCCCCTGGCCGAGCACGAGGATCTGCTGCTCCTCGAGCGGGCGCTTGATGCCGTTGTACGCCGTACGCAGCGCCGCGTGCGATGTGAAGAGCACGAGCGCGCGTCCTTCGCTTGCCTGTACGAGATCGATCAGCGCCGACTGCACTGCGGCGGCGTAGCCCTGGTTCTCCGGCTCCGGCATGTCGGTCGGCGAGAGCATGAGGGTCGATGTGCGATAGTCGAACGGCGAGCCGAGGCTCAGCTCACGCGCATCCTCGCAGCCGAGGCGCTCTTTGATATAGCCGAAGCTCTCGTCCGTCGTCAGCGTCGCGCTGGTGAGCACGACGCTGTCTTTCGCATTGAAAAGTCCAGCTTTCAGCAGCTCTGCCACGTTCAACGGCGCGCTGGAAAGTGATGGCGACGCCTCGTGACGTCCCATCGTCAGCCAGCAAACGGCGGCCTTGTCGTCTTTGCCGATGATGTTCGATACGCCGCTCTTCAGATACTCCCCGCTCTCCAGCAGCTCGTTGGCCTCAGCCAGCACGGCGTCGCGGTCGAGGATGTCCGCCGAGTTGACCTGCACCAGCATGTCGACCAGTTCCTCGACGACGCCGCAGACGGCGGTGAGCTTCTCTTCAACGTCGAACCACGCCGACTCGATGTCAGCCCAATCCGGTTGCACGCGGATGCCGCGATTTATCGTCAGCCGATCGTCAAAGTCGCCGCGTTCGTTCGCGTGCTGTTGCGCGAAGCTGCGCAATGCCTGCCAGAACGGAGGTACGGCCGTACGCGCACGGCTCGCCGTCTGCGCGAGCGTCCGGGCGAGCGCCTGGAGCTGCGGACCCGCGCCGACGGCCTGCATCGACACGCGCGTGGCGTTGATGACCGTGCCTGAGAGCCCGCCCTCGCGGTCCTTGGCGACGCGGACTGACAGGCGGTCGAGCCAGTCGAGCAGGTTTGCCTCGGACGCCGAAAAACCGAACTGCTGCGTTGCCTGCTGCTCGAGGTGATGCGCCTCGTCGACCACGAGATGTTTGTACTCGGGGAGCACGTTGCCGCCAGCGACGACATCGGAAAGCAGCAGCGCATGGTTGACGATGAGTAGATGAGCGGCGTCGGCGCGCTTCTTCGCGCGATACAGGAAGCACGAGCCGTCGCGGACGTACGGGCACTGCATCGTCATGCAGCCGCCTTCCGCGGCACTGACGCGCGCCCACGGGCCGTCTTCTTCGCGGCGAAGCTGCAG
>DATBKN010000210.1:0-14740 GCA_036555845.1 Gemmatimonadaceae bacterium
ATGCGCGTTGTAGCGACGGCAACGGACAGCTCGGCGCTTTACGCCGACGCGTGGCACCATCGAAGTGACGCGATCACGTCGCTCGCAGCCTTCGTTGGAATCTCATTGGCGCTATGGAAGGGACAGCGCTGGGCAGCGGCCGACGATTGGGCGGCGGTCGTCGCGTCCGCGGTGATTCTCGTTAACGCCGTGCGCGTGGCGAGGCCGGCGATCGCGGAGCTCATGGATCGCTCGCCGGAGCGCCCCATGGTCGAGCGAATGGAAGATGCAGCGCGAGGCGTGAGCGGGGTGCGCGGCACGCACAAACTCAAGGTGCGCCGGCACGGCGGAACGTACTACGTCGATTTGCACGTGCAGGCAAATCCGAACCTAACGCTGCACGAAGCGCACATGTTGAGCGGGAAGGTGAAGAGCGCGATTCGCGCGACGGTCCCGCAGGTTGCGGGCGTGCTCATTCACATGGAGCCGGACGAGCCGGAATCCGGCAGCTCCGCCTAACGCCTTCCAGCGCGAGTCTTGGACCAGATCACGATCGAGGCGCAGCCGGACGACCCCGGCGATTGGAATTGCATGGGCGTGTTGGAGCCATTGTAGACCTCGATCGCCGCGATCTCCCATGTCGGCAGGAGACGATCGACGTCGCCGGCGTAGATGGCCTCCCACGGTGCGCCATCGATGTAATACTTCACGCATGAGTTCGTGGGGTTGCGTGCGCTTTCGATGACGTAATCGGTGCCGCTCGGGACGACGCGCAGGCTCGGGATCGTGCGGAAAACGTCTGTCAGCATGTTGGGCGCGCGCTTTTCGATATCCGCCGCGGTGATGAAGTAACCGCCCGAGCTTCTCTTTCTTTGTGTGAAGCCGATCTTATCGAGCCCTGCTGCGTCTGCGTTTGCAGTTACCTCGACGGGGGCGAGCACTTGCGCCGCGCGGGTCAGGGCGATCGTCACGCGCGCCGGTGCGCGCGTGGACAACTCCACCGCCTGTTCGACAGGCGCGAAGCCGATCTGCCTAACGACAACGGTCTGTGTACCAGACGGCAGCTCCGCCAGGCTGAACTCGCCGTTTTCACGCGTGAGCGTGGCGCCGGGCGTACCCAGGACGTCGACGCGCGCACCCACGATCGGTGCGCCGGCGCCGTTCGTTACGCGACCAGTGAGCGCTGCCTGGCCCTTACGCATCGTCGTTGCCGAGAAGCGTTGGCCGCCCGCTTTTTCCTGCTCGCGCGCGCGAGCTTGTGCTGCCGTGTCGTTCGCGGCGACAACAGTTTCGGCGCTGCCGATTCGCAGCCCCTGAATCACGAGCGGCTGACCTTCGATGGTGACCTTCACCTCGGATGTCGTTATGCCGTTGTGAAGTGCCTGTACCGTCCCTGTCATCTCGCTCGGCAGTCCACAGATGCGAAAGACGCCGTCAGGGCCTGACCTGTCTTCACGCACGCGAGGAACACGCCGCAGCTTGTCGGCCAGGGACATCTCACTCCACGCCACGGATACGCGCGCTCCAGCGACCGGCTTATCGGCTTCGGCTTCGAGCACGCGACCGATGACGGCCGACGGGCCTAACGCGCGTCGGGCCGCCGGACAGGACGCAGCGACGAGCGTTTCGCCCGCAGGGATGGCGATCGAGATTGGCGTGACACTCGCGTCGGCGACCTGAAGCGAATCGGTGATGAGGCTCATGCCTAACGAATCGAGCAGCTCATGCGTCACACGCAGGACGTAGCGGCCGGGCGGGATCGAGTCGATGCGAAAGGCGCCTTTGTCTGTTGTGACGTCGTAGCGCTGCGTCCCATCGACGGACACCATGGCGGCAACGAGCGCACCCTGGTGCACGCTGTCGTACACGGTCCCGAAGATGGAGCCCATCGGCAGGGACGGGACGATCGCCTTCAGCTGCCCCGTATCCTTGGCTGCGGCTGTGTCCTTTTGGGCGGCGGCTTGCGTGGCTGGTTTGCGGGCCGGTGGGCGACGCTGCTGGGCACTGACGGCGCCCGCAGCCAGCCCGGCCGCGGCGACCAGGCAGGCGACGCGGGCTCCAAGGCGTGAGTAGGCGAAGGACGACATACGGCTCACAAACTAGAGGGAACAACCCGGCGTGGAAATCCACCGCAACGTGATCGCCGGGCTCGTCTGAGTAGGCCAGCGGGCGTGTTGCTGCCTGCGGCCTCGTATGCTACCTCTACGCGCTCACGTTGTGCCCCTCAACTACACGGGAGTAGTCAGATGGCAATCGCCAAAGTAACCGAAATCAGTTCATCCTCGAGCAAGAGCTTCGACGACGCGATCAAGGCCGGAATCGCGCGCGCCAATGAGACCCTGGACAACGTTCGCGGGGCGTGGGTCTCCGGGATGAAAGTGAAGTGCCAAAAGGGGAAGATCACCGAGTACCGCGTGGGGCTGAAGGTGAGCTTCGTCCTCAAGTCGTAGGTGTGAGAATGCGCCCCTGCAGCAGCGCGAAGCCATGTCGTTCCGCGCGGTTGTGGAGGTGCTCGACCGTTTGCTGCACCGTTGTGATTCGCTCGTGGAGTAGCGCCGGCGCGACCTCCGCCGCGAGCCAGCACGCGGCGTAGACGTCGCGCCGTTCGAGCGATTGGGCAGCGCGCACGAACGACTCGGCGGCGATGCCGGGATGACCGCCTGACAGCGCGAGTCGCACGTTCAGCGCCTCGACGTGCTCACGTCCCGGGAACCAGCGACCGTCCGGGACCTGAGCGACGATCTCATTGGCTCGCTCGGCGTAACCTTCCGCACCCGCTTGCTGGAGCGACATCCGGGTAAGTGCCGCAGCCGCGAGCGCAGCGGCTTCGAGCCACGCGCGTCCAAGCTCGCGCGCCGCGATGGCGACGTTTTCGAAAGTCGCAGCGGCCGTTTCGAGGTCGCGCGAGTCGCGTTGCAGCTGACCGTCGAGGAACGCGGCGAGTGCACGGCGCGGCTGATCGCGCACAGAGGCAAAGAGCCGTTTCGCTTCCTCGAGCTGGTCGCGCGCCGATGTCAGGTCGCCAGTGCGCAGGTTCAACTCCGCCATGCGCAGCGCGCTCTCGCCGCAGCTCACCGCGGCATGCGCGGCTCGTCCAAGCTCGCCAGCCTTTGTAAATCCAGCGCGTGCCTCGGCCACATAGCCGGAGCGCATGTGCGCGGCTCCCTGCTCCAGCGAGCAGCGCGACTGTGCACGACGATCACCGCTGTGCGCGAAGAGCGCCTGCGCGTCGCGGAAGAGCGCGAAGGCCTCCGCTCCGGCCGTTGCTACGCGGGCCACACCTAACGCGAGTGACGCGCGAGCCGTGACGCTGGTGTCGTGCGCGCCATATGCAGCGTCGACAGCCTTGAGCGCCGTGGCTTCCGCGGCCGGCCAGGCTGCCAGCTCGGCGTGGAAGTCCGCCAGCGTCGCGAAGTACGTGGACTCCTCGGCGGCATCTCCCACAGCTGCGACGCGTTCTGCGTTCGCCGTGAGATCGTCGATGGCGCGCTGCGGCGGCCGCCCGCGCGCGACGCGCACTTCTTCTCGCATGCGGCGCACGCGAATCTCGCGGCGCGGATCCTGGTGCGCGCTCAGCCACTCGAGCGCAAGGTCGCACATCTCCTCGGCGTACTCGTAGCGTCCGGACTGCATCGCCAGCGCTGCGAGGCGCAGGCGCACGTCGGTGAGGGCGCTGGGGTTGGGCGCGTGCCGCTGTGCGATCGTTAGGCACGCCGCTGCTTCGTCGTGCGCGTCGACTGATGCTGCGCGGTCGGCTGCGAGCGACGAATAGCGGAATGCCTGATCGTCGTTCCCGGCGGCGTGGTAGTGTGCGGCAATGTCGCCGACCGCGGCCGGCGTTCTGAGCTCGAGGGTGCGAGCGGCGATTTCGTGCAGGCGCTGCCGCTGCCGCTCCGGTATCGAGCGACGGCACGCCTCAGCGATCAGCGCGTGCGTGAACGCATAACGTCCCTGACGAGGATCACCGGTCTGCTCCAGCACCGTGGCGGCGATCCCTTCGTCGATCGCGGCGCGCACTTCGGCGTCGTTGCCGGCGCCGGCTGCGATCACGAGATCGATCGAGAAGCCCGGGCCCAATACCGCCGCCGCGGAAAGAACGGTGCGCGAGCGCGGTGAGAGGCGATCGAGCCGGCGCTCTAACACCTGGCCGATCGCCGGTGGCAGCGAAAGCTCGTCGAGCGGCCGCCACTCCCAGCGAGTGCCTGCGTACCATATGCCGCCTTCGTCGCGCAGCGTCTGCAACACGTGCACGACGTACAGCGGAATCCCCTCCGTGTACGCGTGCAGAAATGCGGGGAACTCGGATCCGAGATCGCCGTCATGGAAGAGCGTCTCGACCCAACGCGTGAGCTGGGCAAGAGAGAAGCGCTGCAGCGCCAACTGATGCACTCGTGGATCACGCGCCAGGCGGCGTCTGCGGTCTGCCACCGAGTGCGCTTCAGACGAGCGCATCGTGATGACGAGCAGAATGCGCTCAGTCGTTAGGTGCGCCAGAATCTCCTCGACGGCATCCCACGACGCGGAGTCGCCCCAATGCATGTCCTCGAGAACGACGACGAGCGGCTGCCGTCGCGCGGCGAGCCGGACATAGTCCACCAGCTCGTGCAGCACGTTGGTCGTGCTGGCTTCCGCGGCATAGGCCAGCGAGGCACCGCCGTCGAGCGAGGGAACGAGCTGCGCCAGCGCGCGCCAACCGTGGGCGTGCACGACTCCTATCTCGTGCAGCTGCTCGACGATCGCGATCCACGGCGCGAATGGGACGCGGACTTCGGCGTCGGTACAGTTCGCGTAGACGATGTGACCTGCGCGCAGGCGCACTTCCGGCTCGAGCTGCTTAACGAGCGCGGATTTGCCGATTCCCGCCTCACCGACGATGGACACGATGCGCGGCTGAGCGCGGTTCGCGTCTTCGAGATAGGCGACGAGACGCCGCATCTCGTCCTCGCGATCGATGAACTGATCGAGACGCAGCTGCGCGCGCTCTGCGCCATGCGCATCGGTGTCGGCGACCACGACGCGATCACGTCCGCGTCGCTTCGCCTCGATCGTCGCGCGCTCGGCGGCTCCGACCAGTGTGTCAACCGTTTCCGCGTGAGTCGGTGCGGAGGCGATGCCTATCGAAACGGTCACAGCGAGCGTTTCGTCGCTTGCATCGCGTCGCACACAGCGCAGCTGCGCCGTTGCCGAGCGTAGCCGTTCGGCGACTTCGAGGGCGACCTCGATTGATGTTGAGGGCAAGAGGACGAGGAATTCGTCGGCATCGAGCCGCCCGACGAGATCTCCAGTGCGGATGCCGCGCTGCAATACCTTCGCGACGGCCCAGAGAATGTCGTCGGCTTGCAGACGACCAAACGTGTCGCTGATTCGGCGGAAGTCGTCGATGTCGACGACGAGCAGCGTGACAGCGTCCGTGGGACTGCGACGCTCGCCTAACGCGTTGGCCAGGCGCGCGATGAATGCTCCGCGCTGCGCGACGCCGGTCAGCTCGTCATCGACGATCGGAATGATCTGCTCGCCCGTGCGACGCTCGCTCGGCGTGAGCGGTCGCTCCAACGCGGTTCCTTCGCGGACGACTTCTTCGAAGACACGGAAGATCGCGGGATCGAACTGGCGTCCGACGTCGCGCCGCATGATGTCCAGCGTCTCGTCGCGCGAAAGCGCTCGTTTGAAGCTGCGACGCGACGTGAGTGCGTCGAACACATCCGCCACGCAGAAAATGCGCGCGGCCAGCGGGATCTCGCTGCCGGCGAGTCCCCGCGGGTAGCCGGAGCCGTCCCAGCATTCATGATGCGACTCGACGATCGGTCGCACTTCCCACGGAAAATCGACCTCGGCCAGCATCTCCGCGCCGGTGATCGGATGACGCTTTACCTGAGCCCACTCTTCAGCCGTTAGGCGGCCCGCCTTGTTGAGCAGCGCGGCAGGAATCGCCAGCTTGCCGACGTCGTGCAGCAGCGCTCCAACGCGGTACCAGTACAGCGCGGCTTCGTCCACTCCAAGGCGCCGCGCCATCTCCACAGTGAGATCGCCGACACGATCCAGGTGTCCCGCGGTCGCCTGGTCCTTGGATTCGATCGCCACGGCCCACTGGCGCACAGCGGTGATAAAGCCGCGTTCGAGACGCACAATGCGGCGTCGGTAGCTGTATTCGGACGGAGAACCACGCAGCTGCGCGAGCAGGCGATACGCGCGATTGAGCGCGAGCAGCGTGTCGTGATGTCGCTCGAGGGCGGTAAGGAGCAGAGCGCGCTCGCGCGCGATCTCGGCGAGTCGCAGCGGCTGATTGATGTCGATCGCCAGGCGCTCGGCTTGTTCCAACAAGCGTTCTGCGCGCGGCAGGTCGCCGAGCGCGCGAGCGACGGCGCCGGCGACGCAGAGCGCGTAGGCTTGATCAGCTTCGTTCTCGCGCTGGCGGGCGAGAGTGAGTGCGCGGTCGCTGGATGCTTGCGCGCGTTCGAGGTTGCCGCGTGCGAGCGCCATTTCGGCGCGCGCCAGCTCGATTTCGATCGTTAGGCCTTCATCGCCGATTGAGGTGGCGAGGCGCAAGGCGTCGGCAAAGGCTCGCTCCGCGAGGTTCCAGCGCTCCATCTCATCGTAGAGCGCGCCGAGCTCCGTGGAGATCCGGGCCATAGCGCGCCGGTCCTTCGACGCTTCGTATGTCGCGCGGCTCTCTTCGAGCAGACGCACGGCCTGGTTGCGATCGTTGCGGGCCACCGCGAGATCGGCCATCGCCGCCGTGATCGAGGCGCCGAGCACGTGAGCGCCGGCGGCCTCCGCCAGCGGACGCGCGGCGGCGAGGTCTCGCTCGGCTTCGTTAGGCTCGCCCCGCAGGGCGTGCAGCCGGGCGCGCAACGCCAGCGCCTCGGCGCGTGCGGTCGGGGCTTGTGCTGCATCGGCCACCGCGAGAGCGAGCTCGATGCCGTCGAGCACCGCGCTGAAATCGCCCAGCTCGAGCGACGTGCGGGCGATGCCGATGAGCAGGGAGAAGACGATATCCGAGCTTGTATCGCGCGGGGCTTCGCGCAGCGCGCGCTCGAGTAATTCGCGCGCGAGCTCGTACTCACCTCGTGTCTGAGCGCGGCGCGCCTGTTCGACGAGGGCGGCAGCCGGGCGCAGCTCTTCCGGCATCCCCTTTTGTTGGGGGATGACGGGCTGCGTTCCGCTGCGGCTCGGCGTCGCGCGAGTTGACACTAGGAGTGGGGGAGGCGGGCTAAGTCCTTACAGGAGAAGGACGACTGACGGTAACGCGCGTCTCATTAGAGCAGGTCTGAGGTCGGAGGGACGCGCGGCTGGCGTCCACCGACTTTGGGCTATCGTTTTGGTGCCATGGCTAGGGGGAGCGGCGGTCATCCGGCTCCGCCGATATGCGAGCTGCGGGTCGAGCTCCAAAACGGCGGCGAACGATCTGCGTGGCGCGTCATCCGGCTGTCATCCGGGGTCTTGTTGCCACGACTCAACCGCGTGCTGCTCACCGCGTTAGGATGGTTCAAGGCAAGCGACTGGTGGTTTGAGGCCGCGCAGGTCCGCTACGGTGAACCTAACGAGTCGAACGACGTTCAGAGTGCGGCGACGGTTCGTCTGCGCCACATTTTACCGGATACGGGGACGGAGGCTAGCTATGCGTGCGGCGTAGGGGGTGGGTGGTGGCGGCACCGCCTGACAATCGATCGGCTGCTGACACCCAATCCTGAGATGCGCGATCCGGTCTGTCTCAGTGGGGGTGGGACGGTCCCGACCGGTCATGCGCGGGCGCTGGGGTTCGATGTGCGGGTGACCAATGCCGAGCTCGAACAGCTGAGGGGATAGGGGTAGGGGTAGGCAGAGCGTCGTGGCCTACGCCTACCCCTACCCCTACCCCTACCCCGATCGCTCTAGTTTTTAGTATGCGGATCGTCTCCCTCTGTCCGTCCCTCACTGAGCTCGTCTTCGACCTCGGCCTTGGCGACTCCCTCGTCGGCCGTACGAAGTTCTGTGTACATCCACAGCCGCAAGTCGAAGCGCTAGAGAAAGTCGGCGGGACAAAGAACCCGAAGATCGCGCGCATCGTCGAGCTGGCGCCCGACATCGTCCTCATGAACGAGGAGGAGAATCGGATCGAAGACGCCGAAGCGCTGCGTGCGGCAGGAATCAACTGCCACACGTCGATGCCGCGCACGATCGCGGAAACAGCTGCAATGGTGCGGTCCATCAGCGCCGCGTTAGGCCGATCTCAGCAGGGCGAGGTGGTCGCACAGGACATCGAGACGCGCGGCGTCGAAGTCGCGGCTCGATCGCACGAACCGCTGCGCTATGCCTATCTCATTTGGCGCGAGCCCTGGATGAGCGTGAACAATGACACATTCGTTCATGCGCTTCTCGCGAACGCCGGGGGCGTCAACGTCTTCGGTACCACGCCGGATCGATATCCCACCGTGACGTTGGAGCAACTTCGCGACGCAACGCCTGACGTGGTGCTGCTTTCGACGGAGCCGTTTCCCTTCGCCGAGCGTCACATCGATGAACTGGCTGGGAAGACCGGAATTCCTCGCGAGCGAATTACGATTGTCGACGGCGAGCTTTTGTCGTGGCACGGCTCGCGAACACCGCGCGGAATCGTGTACGCGGGAGAAGTGCTGGACGGCGCGCGATCCGTGCGCGTATGAGCAACATCACTCGGCGCGACGCCCTGCGCACGCTCGCAGCAGGCTACGTCGGCCTAACGCTTGAGCGGGGGTACAATGACGCGGGGCGTCGACGCGGTGCGGGAGAGATCCTCATTCGCGGCGGCCGCATCGTAAATGCCGACGGAATCCGCGACGCGGATCTACGCATCGTCGGCGAGACGGTAAGCGAGATCGCCCCGCGACTGCGCCCCGGCGCCGATGCGCGAGTCATCGAAGCCGGGGGCAAGCTCGTGATGCCGGGTGGAATCGATCCACATACCCACTTGCATCCGTCATTCATCGATGACCTAACGAGTGGATCGATGGCGGCGCTCGCCGGTGGAGTGACCACGGTCGGCACCTTTGCCGGCACACGCCAGGGCGAAACCGTCGTCGACGCGCTCGATCGCATGACCGGTGTCGTGCGCGCTGAGGCGATCGCCGACGTTTTTCTTCACGCCACAACGTGGCCGCCGACCGCGGAGTTGCGCGCTGCTCTGCCGACGCTCGGGGAGCGCGGGCAGCCGAGTTTCAAGGTGTACATGACGCGCGGCGACTTCGGGGCGCAGCTCCCGGAGTTGATCCGCCTGCTCGAGGCAGCGCGCGACGCCGGCGTCGTCACGCTCATTCATTGCGAAGACGGCGCGCTGCTCGCTGCCGCTGTGCGCAACCTCGAGGCGCAGGGACGCACAACGCTGCGCGATTATTCCGAGAGTCGCCCAGTGATCGCCGAGGTGGCGGCGACGCAGCAGGCGGCAGCGCTGTGCGAGAGCACAGGCGCACCGATGCACGTGGTGCACCTGTCGTGCGCGCGAGCGCTCGACGCCTGCCGCACCGTCCGAGAACGCAAGGCGCCATTCAGCATCGAAACGCGGCCGCTCTACATTCACCTAACGAGTGAACGGATGAGCGGACCCGACGCACCGCTCTTCGTCGGTCAGCCGCCGCTGAGAACAGCGGCTGACACTGAGGCTCTCTGGGCGGGGCTCAAAGACGGCACCATCGACATGCTGGCGACGGACCACGCACCATGGACCCGCGCGCAGAAGATGGATTCCACACTCACGATCTCTCGTCTGCGTCCAGGCGTCAGCAACCTGCAGTTCATGTTGCCGATGTATTTCTCCGAAGGGGTGGGAAAGCGCGGCTTCTCGCTCGAACGTTTCGTCGCGACGACATCCAGCAACGCCGCGCGAGTCTTTGGGCTCTATCCGAAGAAGGGAGCGCTGCGCGTCGGATCAGATGCCGACGTCGCGATCTGGGATCCGCACAAGAGCGACAGCGTGCGCGGCGAGGACGATCTCTCGAAGGCGGATTACTCTGTTTATGAAGGATGGAAAGTGACCGGCTGGCCCGTGCTTACGATTCGGCGAGGCGAAGTTGTCTTCGAGAATGCGAAAGTTGTCGGGCAAGCTGGAAGCGGTTCGCTCGTCAGTCGGCAGCGTTGGAGTCGGTAAGCTTCGCGTTAGGTGCCTAGCGGCGCAGCAGGTAGCTCAACTTCACGAAGACGCCGTCGCGCACGCGTTCGAAATCACGGAAGCGAAACGCGTCCGGTTCGTATAGACTGGCGCCGTACCCCGCGAACAGCACGGTACCGGGCGTCGGCACGAACGACACGAGCCAATCGATCCGGATATCGCGAACCGTCTGCGGCGTCGATTGCTCCACGACACCATCGCTCACGATGCCGAGCGGGAATTCGGTGCGCGGGTCGCGCAGCGCGTCGCGCGTGCGGTTGTCATACTGCCCAACGAAGCGCACGAAGAGCGGTCGGCTGAGCTGATACTCGAGCTTGAGGCGCGGGACGTTGGCTCGCGAGAACGTGCTGCCGTCGCGCCGGCGCGTGTAATTGCTGTACAAATACGACGTCGTTAGGCGCAACTGATCGGACAATCGCCAGTCCGCGTCTGCTGTGACGTCGATGCGCCGAGCCGTGCCGGTCTCGAAGAACTCCACGTCACGTCCGAGGATCGTGCTGATCCGCCCGGTCACGAGCGAGTACTGCGGCGTCGTGATTCGACCCAGCAACACATATGTCGGCGTACGCGCCGACGGATGGAATGCAACGGTGTCCGGCTGCGGTCGCCCGGCACCGGCCGGCCGGATCACACGGTACGAGGAGTAGTTCTGACTGGTGAAAACCCAGGATTCCCGCACAGGCGTTAGGCTCACCAGCCAGCCGCCGCGCAGATTGATCACGTTCTCGGCCTGCAGCTTCGTTTCGCGCACGCTCTCGCCGTGGAAGAAGCCGTCATAATCCCACAACTGCTCGGCCCCGAGCCGGGTGAGCCACGACTCGATGATGTTTTGTTTCGGATACCAGGAGGCGCGCTGGTAGAGTCCAAAACGAACGAGATCGGAGCGCGGAACGAAGCCGCTCTGGGCCGCGAAGCCGCTGCCTATCACACTGATGCTGTACAGCGCTCCATAGCGATATCCGGTGCGCGTCAACGACAAGTCGCTGATCGGCGCGCCCCTGGTGTCCCCGTTGGTGCGCGTGACGCTGCCGCCAACGCTCGCGCTGAAGGCATACACGCCGTGAACCAAGCGTGCGTCCGCGGCTGCCGCGCGGTTGAAGTCAGCGCCGTCGGCGCGGTCCGTGTACGTCAAGCCCAGCGTCGACTGCGAAAGGATGTCACGTTTGAGCCGCAGGACATTGAACACAGGATGCGCATCACCTAACGAGCCCGCTCGGTCGTCGATCGCTGACAGCAGCGCAAAATTCGTTCGCCCGAACTTGCCGGAGACTTTCGCCGCCGCGACCGGCTGCACGATGCGCCGCGTGTAGATCAGGTTGTTTGGAGAATCGTATTGTTCACTGCCGTCGACGAAGAACGGGCGCTTCTCTGGGAAGAAGAGCGCGAAGCGCGTGTCGCCGGGAACTTGCGCAGCATCGGCTTCAACCTGTGAGAAATCCGGACGCACGGTCCCGTTGAGCGTCACGTTAGGCACTATCCGCCAGCGCAGATTGGCGCCCAGATCCGGCGACGTCTTGTATTGCCAGCCATCGCTCGCCCGCGCACCGCTGATCGCGGCCGTGGCTTCCGGATTCAGCTCGAGGACTGTTTCGCGTTGCAGATCGTGGAAGCCCGTGAGCGTCCCCGATTGGCCGAGGAAAGCTGCGGAGCCGCGGCGCGCCGGCGTCCAGGTCTGCTGATAGCCGGAGTGCTGCACGAAGCGCAGCACCTGGAAGGACCAATCCTGCTCGTTCGTCCCCTGAAAGCGGATGCTCTTGAGCGGCACGCGGATTTCGAGCTGATAGCCATAATCCGTTAGGCGCCCCTTGGATTCAAAAATGAAATCCGGATTCAAGTCGATGTTCGCCGGCGGACTCCCGCCGAATGTCTGTCCGCGCGGCGTCGGTGGGCCGGAGGCGTCTGTGCGAATACCGTCGGCCTGCGCCCCAAGCGGATTCACGCCGAATACAAAGGCTCGACGCCGATCGTTGAACGGATCGATCAGGAGCTGGACATAGTCGTCGCTATCGATGCGGTCGCGCGCGGCGAGCGTCGCGTGGACTTGTCCGTGCGTCTCGTACGCACGCACGCCGAAATACACGTCCGTTCCAGTGTACCAAATGAAGACATCCGTTGAGTCCTGCGCCGGCCGGTTGTCCAGCGGCAGATAACTCGAGAAGCCAGTCAGAAGAGCGGCGCGCTGCCACACATCCTCGTTCAGCTCACCGTCGATCGTCGCGGTTTGATCGATGCGCGGTACGGCGGCAACGAGCTGCTTCGAACGTCCGTGATACACGGCGGATTGCGCGTCCGCGCTGCGCGAGCCGAGCGAAGCGGGAAGCGCGCATAGCAAAACAGCGCGACAAGTCTTAAGCACGACGACCCATCAATCCTGCGAAAAATCGCCTCGTTCCGGGAGCGCGGACATTACCGCTGCGCGCGGAGTCAGGGGAGTGATGGTTCTATGTGGTGGGACCCTTCTTTGCCGTGGGATGCGTATTGCGTAGCGTGCTGTCGGTGAGGGCGGGTGGGTCGACGGTGCGCTTCTGTACTTCGCGTTGAGCCGAGTCACGCAACGCAGTATTACCCGTCGCTTGCGCCACCATGAAGACGCCAAACCAAGGCGATGCGTGCGTGGGCGCTGCGTTCGCCGCCTGACGATAGAACTGCAGCGCACGCCGGTAATCCTTCACACGAAACGCGGCATTCGCGCTGTCGAGTGCACTCCGGGCCATGGCGGGCAGACCAGGGCCCGGATCGAGCGAGGGGTGTCCTGATGGAAGCTGTGATGCGGTCCCACTGATATCTGAAAGCGGTAGTCGCGGTCCGTCGTCCTTGCCGCACGCCAGCGGAACGATCGACGCGAGCCCTACCAGCATGGCACAACGCACGATGGGCGACAACCGAAGGGTGCGATCAGAACCGGTAACTAAGCGCGACATAAGCTTGGGACGAGCGAGTGATACCGCCGAGTTCTCGATATGCTGAAAGCAAAATGTACACAGAACGTCCCAGGCCCACATCCGCCGAGATTTCGTTCCAGCGCACCGGCGCGTGGCTCGAGGTATCTGCGACCATATGATCTCGTCGCACGCCGGCAGTTCCTTCGAGGTGCAGCGAACCAAACGGCGTGATTTCAAGCGCCGCAGAGGCGAGAGATCCGCGAGAAGACTGGCCATCATACGACGTACCACGGCCGCGCACACCCAGCTGTAGCGGCGTTAGGCGCGATATACTGAGCATTCCCGTGTACGATTCGCTGACTCCGGCGGGACCGCCGCTGCTCCGGCGCGCGTCGGCGCTGGCACGCACGCGGCCAAAGGCCGTGAGCGACGCTCCGCCCCACGCACCGCGGCGAAACGAGTCGTCGAACTCGATCTCGGGTGTGAGAAAATCGCGATACAACCTGACGGTGCGCCGGCTGTCATAGCCGACATTCAGCTGGAAGTCTTGCGTCACGCCAACGCGCAACATCGCGAACGTCGACGTCGGCGATACGGCGGAGCCTTCGGCATTACTCTTCCAGCCGCGGTTCACGTCCAGCTCTTGCGCGGCGTACCATGTGAGCCGTCGCGAGGTAAACGTCGTCTGCAAATAGGCGAATTCACGGTCGATCTCGCCGTGCACGTACGAGCCGATCGCACCGAGCGTCGTCGCCCAGGACGGCGCCGTGTTGCGCTCGTTATGCAGCTGCACGTACGCACCGTATTCGCGAACATCGCCGGACAAACCAAAAGAGCCCGGCTCCGGTTGACTACCGGCGAGCGCGCCCGTGCTCCAGCGTGAGCGATCGACATCCAGCGCGACGCCATCGAAGATACCGATGGACGTGAGCGCTGTGGAAAACTGCCGGCCGATACCGAGTCGCGTTGTCGAGCCCGGGGGACTGACCTCGATCAGTCCCTGATACACGCGCGTGACGTTTGCCCTGGAGCCGTCGGCGCCCGCCCGCCGATCACGGTATGCGCGCACGTCGAGCGTTAGGCCGATCGGTGTCCCGTTCACCTGATGGCCATCGGCGCGCAGATCGAACGCCGGACGTATGAGAACCGCGGCCGGACCGAGGCCGGGATCCGATCGCAAGTACCGCACGCCGATGCGCCCGCGCACCGGACGCACGTTCGAGCGCTTGGCAGTACTAGTGTTACTGGCAACGGAATTCGCTTGCGCGGCGATCGTACGTTCTTCGGGTGCAGTTGCCGCTTCATAGCGCGCGGAATCGCCCACAGCGGGCGGCAGCGTCGCTTTTCCAACGCGACAGGATGCGCGATTGGACGACACGTACTCGACGACGAGCTGCGCGACGAAGGTGCTGCCGCGCATAACGTCGAGGTGGGTGCCGATCTTGAGGCCCTGTTTGGTACCCGCATCGAGATAGACCGATTCGCCACTCAGGTACGTGATGCGCGCCCACGCCGTGCCCTGTGTGGAGGCGCTCGTTATGGCGCTTTGCGTCTGCGCCTTCGACGCTGACGTTGGCGTCACGATTGGCGGTGCTGAAGCCGTCGCTGTCTTGGGCGCACGTGGCGCGACTGTCGCGTCAGCGACCGCAGCACCGGTGGAGAAAACCGGCGCGGCCGGAATGCGCGGGCGCCGCAGGAACGGCGCTGGGCGAGGAGCTGCCGGCACGATGCTCAACCGAGGCACGCGCGGCAACTCGAC
>DATBKN010000211.1:0-4371 GCA_036555845.1 Gemmatimonadaceae bacterium
AGCAGGCAGAGCTCGAGCGCTTGCAAAGGGAGCTTGCCGAATGGCGCGCTCGTTATGCGGAGAGCGAGAAGCGCGACATCGCGTTCGCCAACTCGCAAGGCGAAGTTGAGCCGTTGTACACGCTGCTCGATATCGCCGATCTCGATCCCGCCTCGATTCCGGCGCCCGGGCAGTATCCGTTCACGCGCGGCATTCACGCGACTGGTTATCGCGGCCGGCTGTGGACGAAGCGGCAGTTCGCCGGCTTCGGCACCGCGGCTGAGACGAACAAGCGCTTCAAGTTCCTGCTGGAGCACGGCCAGACCGGGCTCTCGACGGCGTTCGATTTTCCAACGCTCATGGGGTACGACTCCGACCATCCGCGCTCGGAGGGCGAGGTTGGAAAGTCTGGCGTCGCCATCTCGAGCCTGGCCGACATGGAGACGCTCTTCGCCGGGATCCCGCTCGACAAAGTCTCCACATCGATGACGATCAACGGCCCGGCCGTGATCCTCTTCTGCTTTTATGCGGCCGCCGCCGAGAAGCAGGGCGTGTCACCTAACGCGATCCGCGGCACGGTGCAGAACGACATCCTCAAGGAGTACATGGCGCAGCACGCGTGGGTCTATCCCATCGAGCCCGCGCTCAGACTCATCGTCGACCTGTTCCAATGGGGTGCGGAGCACGCGCCGCAGTGGAATACCATTTCGATTTCCGGATACCACATCCGCGAGGCCGGCGCCACCGCCGTGCAGGAGCTGGCCTTCACGCTGGCCAATGGCTTTACCTATGTGGAACGCGGCGTCGCGCGTGGCTTGGATGTGGATTCATTTGCTCGCCGCTTGTCATTCTTCTTCGATATTCACAACGACTTTTTCGAAGAAGTCGCCAAGCTGCGCGCCGCGCGCCGCATCTGGGCGCGTCACATGAAGGAGCGCTACGGCGCGAAAGATCCGCGCTCGCTGATGTGCCGCTTCCACTCGCAGACCGCCGGCGTCACCCTGACGGCGCAGCAGCCGATGAACAACATCGTGCGCGTGGCGTATCAGGCGCTCGCCGCGGTGTTAGGCGGAACGCAGTCACTGCACACGAACTCCATGGACGAAACGCTCGCTCTTCCAACCGAGCAAGCGGTGCAAGTGGCACTTCGCACGCAACAGATCCTCGCGTACGAGTCCGGTGTACCCAACGTCATCGATCCGTTAGGCGGATCCTACTACGTAGAGGCGCTTACCGATCAGATGGAGCGCGGCGCCGAGGAGATCTTCAAGGAGATCGAGCAGGTGGGCGGCGTCGTGCAGGGAATCGAACAGGGCTGGTTCCAGCGCCGCATCGCCGAATCCGCCGCTCGGCAGCAGTGGGAGATCGAGCAGCGCAGACGCCTGGTCGTCGGCGTCAACGAGTTCGTCACCGACGAGCCCGAGCTGGCGATTCCTGTGCTCAAGATCGGAGAGCACGCCGATCGCGAGCAACGCGAGCGCCTTGCGAAGCTACGCGCAACTCGGGATAACTTGCTGGTTAGGCAGCGTCTCGATGCACTCAAAAGTGCCGCCGCGACGGACGCCAACCTTATCCCGTACATCCTCGACTGCGCTAGGAGCTACTGCACGCTGTACGAGATTCGCCACGCGATGCAAGCCGTGTTCGGCGCCTATCGCGAGCCGGTGTTCTTCTAGCGCGAATCAACGCGGACTCTGGCTAGCTCGCCCGTGCGCTGAGCATGGCGACAAACAGGCCGTGGAGCGATCCGGCGCGCGAGGCCCGCGCACCTCGCGACGTGGCGCGCTACCTCGATCGATCCACTGGCACGCGCGTGACGACGCGTAAGGCGGCGCCAGGCGGAAGCTGGTCCCATCGCGCCGACAGCGGGACATCCATCCACATCGTGCTCACAGGCACTGCTTCGGAAAACGACCCTCGTGGAACCGTTCTCCTTCCTCGCGCGACACTCGCGGTTCGCCCTGCGGCGGAAGCATCGTACGAGTTCCGAGCCGGGCCGTCAGGAGCGCGAGTGGTCACAGTCGACTTTACCGACGAGACGCTGGCCCGCCTAACGCCTTGCGACAGGGCACTCGCTGTCCGCGCGACGTTCAAGGGACGCTCTTCAGTCGAGATGGCCTGGCGCGTACTCGGCGAGCTGCACGCGCCTGACGCACTCACACGCGCTACGTTGCGCGTACTCACCGATGGCATCGCGATCGGCTGCAGCCGCGGGATTCTGCGAGAGCATCACGTCGAGCCGCCGCCGCTCGCCGCGGCCGCGCGCCGCATCCTCGACAAAGAGTTCCGCCGCCCTCCCTCGTTAGGGCGCCTGGCCAAGCGCGTCGGGTGCACTGCGCCGCACCTCGCGCGCGTCTTCCGCTCGACGTACGGTTTCACGGTGCGCGGGTGGATCGAGGCGCGCCGAGTCGACGAAGGGAAGAAGCGCCTCTCAGCGAGCGACGCATCCATCGGCACCATCGCCGCCGAGTTAGGCTTCTGCGATCAGGCGCATTTTGCGCGCGCGTTTCGGCGGGTGGCCAGCGTGTCCCCGCGCGAGTTCCGCAACGCAGTTGCCGGAGGCGATATCAATCCGGTTCTCAAATAGCCAGTTGGCCCTGAACCGCCTCGTGAGACGCGACGTACGAAATCGTTAATCTCATACTCACGAGGTATCGATGTTGCGAAGCAGGATGTGCCGCGCAGCCATGCTTCTCGCTGCATCTGCGCAAGTCACACCGACTCGACGTGTGGCCGCTCAGCTCACGCCCTGCAGCGTTGCCGGCCTCACGGGCGATGTGCGCTGCGGGACTGTTGATGTCTTCGAGAATCGCACGACGCGCAGCGGACGGCGTCTCGCGTTGTCGGTCATCGTGGCGCGGGCGACGGAAGCAGATCGTGCCCCCGATCCGTTCTTTCTCTTCGCCGGCGGCCCAGGTCAGGCAGCGAGCGGCATGGTGGATTTCGCGAACACGGCATTCTCGGTCGTGCGCCGCACGCGCGATCTCGTTCTTGTCGATGTACGCGGCACCGGCCAATCGAACCCGCTCAACTGCCGCCTGTATCGTAAGCCGACCGATTTCCTGGGCGAGTTCTATCCCGAGGCGTCGGTTCGCCATTGTCGTGATTCGTTAGGTGCGCTCGCCGACCTGCGCCAGTACACGACTCCCAACATCGCCGACGACATCGACGACGTGCGCGCCGCACTCGGCTACGACCGCATCAACATTTACGGGACAAGCTACGGTTCGCGACTTGCCTTCGTTTACATGCGACAACACCCGGGGCACGTGCGGTCGGTCGTGATGAAAGCCATCGTCCCTACGAACGCGCACATGCCCATGGGATATGCGCAGGACGCCGACCGTGCGCTCGAGTTGCTGGCGCGCGATTGTGCCGCTGACCGCGATTGCGCGGCAGAGTATCCAAACTTCGCGAGCGAGTTCCGCACGGTTGTCGCGCGCGCCAAGCAAGGGACGCTGCGAGGCGCGTGGCCCGCGCAGCGGGCGATGTCCGGCATTCAGCCCGGCGATTCGATCACGATTGACGCCGACGCACTCACGTCGACAGTCATGGGCTTCATGCAGTCCGTGGGCTCGCGCGCGTCGCTGCCGCGCGCCGTACACCGCGCGTTTCTCGGCGACGGCAGTGAGTTGTTGCAGGCGATTCTGTTCTATCGGACATCGCTCGATGGCGGACAGATCGCGATCGGAATGCATCTCTCCGTGATGTGCAGCGAGGACACGCGCTGGCTCGATCCGCGTAAGGCGGCAGAGGACAACGCTCGCAGTTTTTTAGGCGACGCGCGCGTGCGCGCACAACTCTCCGCTTGCCGCAACTGGCCGCAGGGTGACCCGGGACGCGGTTACGATCAGCCTGTGCGTGGTGACGCTCCCGTACTACTCGTCTCCGGCGAGCTGGACCCGAATACGCCAGCGCGTTGGGGCGAGGAGGCGCTCAAGACGCTGCCTAACGGGCGACACGTGATTCTTCCGCTTGTGGCGCACAACTTCAGCAGTGCGGCAACGTGCGGAGCGCAGTTCGTCGCCGACTTCATCGAACGGGCGAGCGCGCGAGATCTGGACCTGTCGTGCGCGACGCAGATCCGCTTGCCGCCGTTTGCCCGCTGATGCTCGTTAGGCTTCCTGGCTCCCGCACGATCTTGAACCGCAGAGAACACAGAGAACGCAGAGGAAAACAGGGTTGAACTGCGTCCTGTAGTGACATCGAGAAACAATGGGAGGGGTGGGGCCTCCCTCTTGTTGTTGTTTACGCTTTCCTCCGTGTTCTCTGCGTTCTTCTATGAGAAAGGTTGATTCGTCAAGGCCCAACGTGGTGGGCCTCAGCGTTTCCACCGGTGGTCGCTCCTCAACCATTCTTCTATCCGCACTCTGGCGAAGCGGCGCATCGGGG
>DATBKN010000212.1:0-2900 GCA_036555845.1 Gemmatimonadaceae bacterium
GAGTCCGCTGGTCGTCGTGACACCACAGATATCACCGTTAGGCGAGATGCCGTCGCAGTTGATCGTCCCCCAGAATGAACCCTCACGAATGAGACCGTCACGTATCATGGAGCGGCCGGCTGCGAGCGCGCGGTCGGACCAATCGCCCGGGTCTCTTTCATGCTTCGGCTTGGGCTTTCGCGCCGGACCATTGGGGTCGAGCCAATGGTCGGGGTCCATGCGGCGGCGCCACTCGAGCCAGAGCCGCCGTGACGTTTCGGTGTTGAGGTCTTCTTCGATTTTGAATCCCATCGCGCGTGCGAACTCCTGCGCACCCATGCCCGCGAGCAAGTGGTGGTCGGTGTACTCCATGACAGCTTTCGCGACGAGCGACGGCGTGCGCACGCCTTCGATCGCGGCGACGGCGCCGGCGCGCTTCTTCGGTCCGTGCATGCAGGACGCGTCCAGCTGCACGACGCCGTCCGCGTTAGGCAGCGCCCCGTAGCCGATCCCGGTCTCCAGCGGATCCAGCTCGGGGATGTTCACGCCGGCGATGAGCGCGTCGAGCACGTCATCGCCCTTGCTGATCAGACGAAACGCGCGCTCGACGGCAGTCTCCGTCCCGCCGTTCTTGAACTCGACGCCGGAATAATCCGAGATCACTAACGGACGCACCGTGCGGCGGACGAGAATCTCTGGTCCGCGGCCGGCATCTGTCAGCTGTGGCAGAAAGGCGCCGACCGCGAGTGAGGCGCCGGAGGATTTGAGGAACGTGCGGCGACTGGGCATCAGCAGTTAGGGGATAGGGGAGTAGGAGGATAGGGCATAGGGGGGCGTGACATTATGGACGTAACCACTTTCTCGCCAATGCGCACTCAGATCGCAGTGACGACGCTACCACCAATGATGACCGCCCTGACACTGTGCTCGTTAGGTGCCCGTCTACAGATAGTAATCAAAGTCGCGCTCTGTACGCACGCGGCGTCGCAGGCGAAAGACGTGCGCCGGAAGCGTGTGCGGATTCAGTTCCACGTAGTTACGCGCGCCCTGCCACAAGTACCTCCCGTCGCCCAGCTCGTCGTGTACCTGAAACGGCGCGCCGGCGTGCATGCCTAACGCGTCGAGATCGAGATGTATCCAGCCGGCCTGCGTATGATTCACGTCCAGATTCACCACGACGAGCACGACGCTCGAGAGATCGCTGCTCGACTTGCTGTAGCATAGAATCATCGGGTTGTCGGTGGGATAGAACCGCAACCCGGCGTCCTGTTGCAGAGCGGGACTGTCGTGCCTGATGCGATTGATGCGCGTGATCAGTTCGCGCAGACTCCACGGATTGTCCAACTGCCACGACCGGATCTGGTACTTCTCCGAGTCGAGGTATTCCTCACTCCCCGGCGAGCGTGGCGCATTATCCCCAAGCTCGAAGGCGGGGCCGTAAATACCATAGCTGGCGCCTAACGTGGCGGCGAGCACGAGTCGGCCCACGAACGCCGGCCGCCCGCCGAACTGGAGATATTCTGTCAGGATGTCGGGCGTATTGGGCCACAAATTCGGTCTGAAGTATTCACGCACCTCAGTCTGCGTGAGTTCCGTGAAGTACGCCGTCAGCTCCTCCTTGGTATTGCGCCAGGCGAAGTACGTGTAGGACTGCGTAAACCCCAACTTCGCGAGGCGGTACATCACCTTCGGTCGCGTAAATGCCTCGGACAGGAAAATCACGTCGGCGTGTTGCGCCTGCACTTCGCTGATCAACCATTCCCAGAATGGAAACGCTTTCGTGTGCGGGTTATCGACGCGAAAGATTCGCACACCATGCTCGATCCAAAACAGCACGACGCGCTTGAGCTCATTCCAGAGCCCCTCCCAGTCATCGCTCTCGAAGTCCAGCGGATAAATGTCCTGGTACTTCTTCGGTGGATTCTCAGCGTATTGAATCGTGCCATCGGGGCGATGACGAAACCACGAAGGGTGCTCCTTCACATACGGGTGATCCGGCGTGCACTGAAGCGCGACGTCCAGCGCGATCTCCATGCGCAGCGCTCGCGCGCGTGCCACCAACCGCTCGAAGTCGGCCATCGTGCCGAGCTGGGGATGTATCGCCGTGTGACCGCCTTCCGCAGACCCAATCGCCCAGGGACTTCCGGGATCGTCCGGCCCGGGCGTTAGGCTGTTGTTGGGCCCTTTGCGATAGCTCTGTCCGATGGGATGGATCGGCGGCAGGTACACGACGTCGAATCCCATCGACGCGACATACTCGAGCCGCTTCTCGCAATCGGCGAACGTGCCATGGCGGCCAGCGGCGCCGGCGGTGGATCTGGGAAAGAACTCGTACCAGCTGCTGAATCGCGCCCGTTCACGCTCCGCGCGCACCGGAAGCTCACGCTCGTAGCGCACAGCCAGCGAGCGATCGGGGTAGCGGTGAACGAGCGCTGCGAGCTCCGCTTCCAGCGCACGCGATGAACGCCGGTCGACCGGTCCTTGCGCCAATTGGCGCGCAGCTTCCAGCAGCTCCTTACGATCCGCCCCGGCGGCGCGCTGTGCAGCCGCCTCGATAAGCTGGGCGCCGATGATCAGTTCAATCTCGATGTTCTGGTTTGCTTCGATTCGTGTGACGAGGTCCTTGCGCCACGTACGGAAGCGGTCGACCCACCCCTCCACCGTGTAGTGGTACAGTCCGAGCTGTTCCACTGGAAACGCTCCTCGCCAGCGGTCGTTTCCGAGCGGTTCCATTTCGATCTCGGACCAGCGATCGGTGCCTAACGAGCGCCACAGCAGGACGCACGCAACCGCATCGTGACCATCGGCGAAGACATCCGCCTCGACCTGGACAGCGTCGCCCACGACGCGCTTGATCGCGAAGCGTCCAGCGTCGATTTCGGGCTTCACTCGTTCGATCACGACGCGGCGCCGCCCATCGT
>DATBKN010000213.1:0-4680 GCA_036555845.1 Gemmatimonadaceae bacterium
CGCCTGAGCGAGCCGGACTGGGCGCGCGCCGACGTCGCGACCGGCTTTGTTCAACGGGAACCCGACCCTAACGAACCGGAGTCGCAACGCACCGAAGTGCGCGTGCTCGTCGACGACGGCGCGCTGTATGTCGGCGCCCGGCTCTTCGATACGGCGCCGAGCAAGATCGCGGCGCAGCTGGGACGCCGCGACTCCGATGACCTCTACACCGATGCGTTTCACGTCGCCATCGACAGCTACTTCGACCGGCGAACAGCCTTTCACTTCATAGTCACGCCCGCCGGTGTGCAGGGTGACATACTGCACTTTAACGACAGCAACGAGGATGAGAACTGGGATGCCGTGTTCGCCAGCGCAGCGACAATAGACTCGGCCGGTTGGACGGCAGAGCTCCGCATTCCGTTATCGCAACTGCGCTATAGCCGCCTCTCTCCTGGCGCGACACGGCGCTGGGGGATCCAGTTCGCGCGCCAGATTGCGCGGCTCGGCGAAGAGTCGCTCTGGTCACCGACGCCTCCGACGCAGCGAGGCATCGTGTCGCGCTTCGGCGATCTGGTCGGCCTCGATTCGTTAGGCGTGCCGCGCCGTCTCGAGCTGCTGCCGTATGCGTCGTCTAAGATCACACGGCTCCCGAGCGCGGAGGCCAACGCGCTCGTCGATGCAACGCGAACCGCGGCGCACGCCGGTGTGGATGTGCGCTACGGCCTCCCACGCGGCCTGACGCTGACGGCCACGATCAACCCGGACTTTGGCCAGGTCGAAGTCGATCCCGCCGTCGTCAACCTTTCCGCGTTCGAAACGTTTTTCTCGGAGCGCCGCCCGTTCTTTCTCGAGGGCAGCGAGATCTTCCGCTTTGGCGGAACCGTCACGTACAACGACAACGACCCTCCGCAGCCGTTCTACTCGAGACGGATTGGGCGCGCTCCGCGCGGCTCTGTCGAGGCGGACGACGCTGTATTTGTCGACGAGCCGTCGCAAACGAACATCCTCGGCGCCCTGAAGCTCTCGGGGAAGACGCCTGACGGTTGGTCGTTAGGCGTTCTCGCAGCAACGACGGATCGGATGACCGCGCGCTACATGACGGACCGCGGCGTCGTGGCCACATCGCCAGTAGAACCGCGCGCGAACTACGGCGTCGCGCGCGTCAGCCGCGATCTGCGCGGTGGGAACACGGTGCTGGGCCTCGCCTTCACAGGCGCGCAGCGCAACGTCACATCGCAGTTCTCTCCCATTCTCGCCACCTCGGCGGTTACAACAGGATTGAGCGCGGAGCACGCATGGGATAATCGCAAGTGGACACTGAGCGGTTATGTCTCGCGCTCCAATGTCGACGGCGATCCCGCATTCATTGCGGCGCTTCAGCGCTCCAACACACACGCGTATCAGCGCCCCGATCGCGAGGACGTGAAGTACGACTCGACGCGCCGTTCCCTTGGCGGCCACTTTTACTCGCTCTCTATGGCGAAGACCGGCGGCGAGCATTGGCTTGGTTCGCTCACATACGAAGAGACGGGACCCGGCTTCGACGTGAACGAGCTTGGCTTCCAGCGCCGCTCCGACATTCGTGCGTTAGGCAGTGCGCTGCGTTACCGCCAGACGTCGCCCGGGCGCTACTTGCGAAACTGGGACGTCATTCTGCACAACACGGAGTCGTATAACTCCGACGGCGATAACATCGAACGCCGAGCGACGCTGCAGAGCGAAGCTCAATGGAACAGCTTCTGGAGCACTGACCTGATCGTACGCCTGCAACCGTCGAGCCTTGACGATCGGCTGACGCGCGGCGGACCTGTGGGTCGTCGCTCTGCGACCAACGGCTTCGATCTTAGCGTGCAGACAGATGACCGACGTCCCTTCGTTGTCGACGCAGGGTACAGCTACGCACGAAGCACGACAGACGGTTGGACGCATAATCTCTCGCTCGAGCTCAACATGCGCCCGTCCAGCGCGCTGCAACTCAGTGTCGAGCCGGAGTTCTCGCGCGAATACAACGACTTCCAGTTCGTGACATCCGTCCCGGACCCGCTCGCGCTTCGCACGTTCGGCCGGCGGTATGTGTTTGGCGACATCGAGCAGCACGAGCTGAGCATCGACATGCGTGTTGCGTGGACCTTCTCTCCGAAGCTCTCGCTGCAGATGTTCGCTCAGCCCTTCGTGTCGGCGGGCCGTTTCGATCGCTACAAGGAGTTCCGCACGCCGCGGACGTTCGAATTCGACGTCTACGGCAGAGACAAAGGCACGATCGTGCGCGATCGCCAGTTGCACGAAGTCACTGTTGATCCCGACGGCGCGGGACCAGCACCGGCGTTCCAGTTTGAGGAGCAAGAGTTCACCGTGCGTGCCTTGCGAGGCAACGCTGTCCTACGCTGGGAGTACCGACCCGGGTCGGCTCTGTATTTTGTGTGGCAGCAGAACCGCGAGAATGAAGTAGCCGTTGCCGATCTCGCGGCGGCGCGCCGGCCAGCGGACGCCTTTCGCGTCGCGGCGCATAACGTGTTTCTTATCAAGGCGTCCTACTGGCTTGGCCGGTGACGCGTCCGCCCGATTTAGCGGGTGATGGCGCTGGCGTTCGTAGTCGCGTGCAGGATCACTGACGCGCTGAGCGATCGCCGGAGAAACTTCCCGCCGGCGCCGAGTGCATCGCGACCCTCGCCGGAGGTTCTGCCCGCCTTTCCGCTCGCCTGATCTCACGCGCCGCAACGTAGCCAGCCACACCGTCGTCGAGCTGCACGCGGTACCAGCGTCCCGTGGCGCCGACGATCTGCAGCGACGTATTCCTCGTAAGCCGGCGCACAGTGTCTCCGGAGCCCGGCGCGATGAGCAGCGGCGTCCGCTGACTGCTCGTAAGGCCTGAC
Organism: Gemmatimonadaceae bacterium; assembly: GCA_036555845.1. Lineage (GTDB taxonomy): Bacteria > Gemmatimonadota > Gemmatimonadetes > Gemmatimonadales > Gemmatimonadaceae > DASYRX01. Next base: position 2,856 of record DATBKN010000213.1, read on the forward strand.
GCACCAAGTCTGCTCGTATCCGCCGCGAGTACTGCAGGTTTGGCCGTAATCAGTCGGACGAACGGATAAGGATCCACCGGTCCTTCGCCGCGACGATAGATCCCGAAGTGCAGATGCGGCCGCGTCGTGCGCGCGTTCCCGGTATTGCCGACGAAGCCGAGCGTGTCTCCGATCCGCACACGCTGGCCTTCGTGAACCGCGTGCCGGTCGAGGTGCGCATAGTACAGCGTCTGCGGCCGCCGCTCGTCGCGCAGCCAGACGACGTTCCCTCCAAGCTCGTTAGGCGAGATCGAACGCACCACGCCGTCGGTCGCTGCCAGCGCCGGCGTTCCACGCGCGGCGAAGATGTCGATGCCATGGTGCTCACGACGTCCTGCATCGCGCTCGGCGCCAAAGAAGCTGAGCACAGATCGATTGGTTGCGCCCTGCACGGGAAAAGCGAGCGACGGCTCCGCGCGTAGCGTCAGGTCGTAGCGCCCGCTGCGAAGCAACTCCGCCTGAATGCGCAAAACAAAGGCTCCGGTGCGTTGCGCCTCATATTCGAGCCGAAGGTCGGGCGCTGTCACGCTGTCGAGTCCTTTCACGGAGTCGGCGCTTGCGCGATGAATGAAACGGTTCGCCGTGTCGTTTGTCTCTTCGTACAAATCGACAAAGAGCCGAGCTGGAAGACCTAAGCTCTTCAGGGTCGCCACAACGCGCTGACCATCCGTGAGGTTGAATCGGTACGCGACGGCGCGCGCTTCACTGCGCGAGTAAAAACCTGCCTCGCGTAATGGAAGTGCGATAACGAGCGGTGCCCGCAGCGCGCTATCGCTGGCTGCCAGCCATTCGCGACCGAGCCCGGTGCCTGCGAGCCCCGCTTCAGTCAGCGATCGTGCGTAGCGCTCGTGCGCCGTCTCGTTCGGACGCCCGAAGTCGCGCACGGCTTCGCCGAGGTCGCACGCAAGAGCGACGATCGGTAGCAAGCAAAGCAGGATGCAATTGCGCACGATTAACGAAATACGCAAAGAGCATGTGCGCTGTTCCGCCCCGGAACGGCTCTAGCCGAGCACGGCCGACAATCGTAACATGGCGCTCGCGCGCCAACATGCTGTCGGTGAGCGCTCCCTGCCCTCACCCCGCCCGTCCATCAAAGCGAGCCCTCGGACATACCGAAACGTTAGGCGTCTCAGCCCAACCTCAGGAGGCTGTAATGGTTCCGCTCACATCGTTGTGGATGCCCATCCTGCTCTCGGCCGTGATCGTTTTCATCGCGAGCTCCATCGTGCACATGGTGCTCAAGTACCACCAGAACGACTGGGAGAAGCTGCCGCAGGAAGACCAGGTGCTCGACGCCTTGCGGCCGCTCAACCTGCAACCGGGTGAATACGTAGCGCCCAAGCCGCTGAACATGGCCGAGTCAAAAGCACCGGCCTTTGTGGAAAAGCTCAGGCGTGGCCCGGTGGTAGCGATGACCGTATTCCCGCCAGGTGAATGGACAATGGGATCACGCTTGTTCCAGTGGTTCTTGTTCGGCGTGCTGGTGAGCGTCTTCGCCGGATATGTCGCTGGTCGAACCCTCCCTCCCGGCACGGAATACCTGATGGTGATGCGCATCGCCGGAACGGTAGCCTTCGCAGGGTACGCGCTCGCTTATGTGCCCGTTTCGATTTGGTACAGCCGCAAGTGGAGCACGACGTTCAAAAACATCTTTGACGGATTCATTTACGGTCTGCTCACGGGCGGGACGTTCGGATGGCTGTGGCCGGCGATGTAAACTGCAATCAACTAAAGCTGTCGGCTACAGATAACAGCCACCAGCTGTCGGCTGCTGACAGCTTCGAAC
>DATBKN010000214.1:0-17653 GCA_036555845.1 Gemmatimonadaceae bacterium
CATGCCGGGCCACACGAACGCGGCCCTCGTTGGATATCCGGAGCTGAGCTGCAGCCGGCGCGGACCGCTGCTCTACACAGGCACCGAAGTTGGTTGGAGCACTCTCTGCGCGAACAAGGAAGAGACCTATGCCTTCGTCGACGACGTCGTTCGCGAAATCGCGGCCCTAACGCCGGGCCGCTACTTCCATATGGGCGGGGACGAGAATCCGATCCTCAGCAGGGAGGACTACACGAAGTTCGTCGAACGCACGCAGGACATCGTCGGCAAGTACGGCAAGCAAATGGTTGGCTGGGAGGAGATCTCACACGCGCGCTTGAAGCCGACGACAATCTCGCAGGCATGGGCCACGGATTCAGTCGCGGCCCACGCGGTGCAGTACGGTTCAAAGGTGATCCTCTCTCCCGGAAAGCGCACATATCTCGACATGAAGTACGACAAGGATACCGAGCTTGGGCTCTCATGGGCGGCGCTCATCGAGGTGCGCGACGCGTACGATTGGGATCCCGCGACATACATGAACGGAGTCACCGAATCCAGCATTATCGGCGTCGAAGCACCGATGTGGACCGAAACACTTCGCAACATCACGGCCCTTCAGTATCTCGCGGTGCCGCGCTTGTTCGCGCTGGCCGAGGTCGCGTGGACACCGCAGAGTACGCGTAGTTGGGAATCCTTTCGCACGCGCATCGCTACGCACGCGCCACGCTGGAACATCCTCGGCGTGAATTACTATCGCTCGCCTCAGATTCCCTGGTGAACGAGGCAGCCCTGCTTCACGCGAGTTGTGATCGTGGCAAGCGCTGTCGAATCAGTGAGCGGATTTGCCCGCAGGACGAGGAAGCTGGCTTCGTAACCGTCCGTTAGGCGTCCGATACGGCGCCGAGGAAACATGCTCTGCGGCGTGGTCTCGCTCCACAGTCCGAGAAGCTCACGGTTGTTCCAGAGCCCGAGTCGCCTGAGCGCGGCGTACTCACGCGCCGCTGTCTGGCCGTACCAGTCGGAGCCGACGGCGACGCGCACACCGTGCCGCAACAGGAGTATCAGGTTCTGCCTAACGAGGTCGAAGCGGCGCGCCGCGACCTCAGCCGAGTCTGCCCGACCTGGCACCAGCGACGTCAACGACGCCGTTGGGATCACGACGACGCCGCGCGAGCCCGCCTTTTTTGCGACCGCCTCGCTGATCAAGACGGAGCTCGGCGCCGCATCCGGCGCCATCTCGTATCCCGGTACGTGCGCGAAGACATCGACGCCGGCGTCGACGGCGATCTCGAAATCACGCGCCGTTTCCACGTGTGCCGCGACGCGTAGCCCCGCCGCGTGCGCCCGACGCACGATTGCCGGCACGATCGATGGCTTGAGTCCGTGTCCCGACTGAAGCGTCGAATCATTGGGCGGCGGTACGCTCGTCTCGGATGCGTCGAGCAGGAAGATCTTCAGCAGATCCGGGCCGCCGGCCAGAATCTTCGGCCACTTCGTGTCGAGGTCTGCCTGGCTGTCGATGAACCAGTAGACGTCGCCCTCGCCGATGCGGCTCTTCCAGATCTCGGCGGCGCGCGCACGCCACTGGTCGAACTGGTAGATGCCTAACGCGCGAGGCTCGTATGCCAGAAATGGGTGGCTCTGCGTGCCCGTGATGCCGCCATTGGCGTACAGCACGTCCAGCGTGCAAGGTTTGTTGAAACGACCGCGCACCTGATCGGCGCCGGAGCGATGGTTCGTCAGGACCTGAACGTAGAACGTCCCTTCGCGCAAATACGCGTTGATGACCTGATCGATATTGCGAGCGCCATCGAGGTTGTGCGTATGCGCGTCGCCAAACGGCGGTATGACGAAGCCGCCGCCGAGGTCGATGGTGCTGTCGATCCTTGGCGGCCGGGTGGATTGAAGTACGCCGTTGACCGCGTAGAAGGTGCGCTGGTTGAACGCACCGCCGGCGAACCAATTGCCGTTGACAAAAGCGTACGTCGGCCCGGCCACATAACGCGGCGAGTCGCCATTTGTCGTCTGCCGTGTGGCTCCGAGCTGCGAATTGCCCGCGCAGCGAATCAGAGCAAGCGTTGTCAGCGCCAGCACGCAGAGTTTACGTGTGGGTACGCGGCTCAAGTGCAACGCAAAGAGGGGCGGGGGCCTGGCGTCATCTGGGCTCGTCAGACACGGGATTGCGCTGGTGGGTTGCGCCCCGGGCACCAATGGACGGATTCGAGGATTAGGTACGGACAGCGATGATGGTTTTCCGCCGCAACTTATGTGTTGCGCACGGGCAGACATTTATCGGGTCACAACCAACGAGCATGGGGATGCAGAAGCAGGCGACGACAGTTCAGGACAAAGGTCTGGCGCCCTTCGCGCCGGTGCGCGATCTCGCCTGGGACGCTGATCGCGCGCGCGCCTTCGGCGGGCAAATCGTCGAGCTATGGGGCGAGCTGCTCGAACGGCTGCCGTCGATGGCGGTCGGCGGTCGCGCGACGGCAGAGCAGGTCCGAGCGGCAGTGACGCGGCCGATACCTAACGAGCCGCTTTCGACGGAAGAGCTCATGTCGGCGCTCGAGACGATCGTGCTGGAGCACGCGACCTACACCGGACATCCCGGATTCATGGCCTACATCACGGGGGCCGGCACTGTCCCGGGCACGGCCGCGGATCTGATCGCCGCGGCGCTCAACCAAAACGTCGGGGGTTGGCGGCTCTCGCCGGCCGCAACGGAAATCGAGCTGCACCTTGGCCGCTGGTTCGCGAGCCGGCTCGGGTTGCCGCCGACTGCGGGCGGCTACGTGACATCCGGCGGTGCGATGGCTGGCTTCATCGCACTCAAAGCCGCGCGCGACGCGAAAGCCGGCTGGTCCATCCGCGAGTCGGGAACGCGGGCAGGTCCACCGCTCACGATGTACGCCTCGTCGCAGGTGCACGACATCAACACGCGCGCTGCCGACATGATGGGCCTGGGGCGTGACGCCGTGCGCATCGTGCCAACCGATGTGAACCTCGCGATGCGCGTAGATTCGTTGCTCGCGGCCGTCAGGAGTGACATTCAGAACGGGCAGAAACCGATCGCCGTGATCGCGACGGCGGGCACTGTTTCCACCGGCGCGATCGATCCGATCAATGAAATTGCGGACGTCTGCGCGGAGCACGGGCTCTGGCTGCACGTGGATGGTGCCTACGGAGGTGTTGCAGCGCTCACGGATACGCTGCGCCCGCTCTTTGCGGGCATCGAACGTGCTGACTCGGTCGCACTGGATCCGCACAAGTGGCTGTACACGCCGCATTCTGGCGGAGTCGTCATCGTGCGCGACATGCAGTCGCTGGCGAACGCGTTCTCGATCGATCCGAGTTACGTCTATGAGGACAAAGCGCTGACGGGCCGCGGCGTTGACCTCTTCGCGTTAGGCCCGCAGTTCTCGCGTGGATTTCACGCCCTCAAGATCTGGGTGTCACTCCTGGCCCATGGCTGGGACGCGTATCAGCGGCGCATCGCGCATGACGTCGAGCTGGCGCAGTATCTCTACGGTCGCGCCGAATCGCATGCGGAGCTCGAGCCCGTTGGCCCGCCGCCCTCGCTGTCGATCGCTTGCTTTCGCTACGTCCCGCCAGGGCTGCGCGATGATCCGTCGGCCGAGCCGTACCTCAATCGCCTGAACGAGCGATTGATGTCGGAGCTGCAGCTCGGCGGACGCGTCTTTCCATCGAACGCTGTCATCGATGGGCGCTTTGCGGTGCGTGCGTGCATCGTGAACTTCCGCACAGAGGCCGTCGACGTCGACGCGTTGGTGGAACAAGCGGTTGAGAAGGGCGCGTGGCTTCACAAACAGGGTGAGGCAGCTTTCGCGTCGGCGGCGAGCTCGCATTAGCCCCCATGAGTGCGATCAATCCGCTGACAAATAGACCCGTTGGGACAGTTCCATTGGCCGAGGTGTTTGGTCAGGCGGGCGTCGACTTTCTGAGAGCGATGATGGAAGGGCGCTATCCGCAGCCTCCGATCGCCGCCGTCATGCCCATAGCGCTCGTCGACGTGGAAGTCGGAAGGGTCGTGTTCCGGGCGCTGCCTAACGAGCGGTTCTATAACCCGATTGGTTCCGTTCACGGCGGTTATGCGTCGATGTTGCTGGACACGGCGATGGGGTGTGCCGTGCAGTCGACACTCAAGGCGGGCGAAGGGTATGCGACGCTGGAGATCAAGATCGCCTTTCACAAGCCGATCCTGCATGACACTGGAGAGCTCAGGATCGAGGGGACGATCCTGTCGCGTGGAGCGCGCGTGGGAGCCGCCCAAGGCCGGATTACAGACGCGAAAGGCGATCTCATCGCGTCGGGCACGACGACCTGCCTGATCTTTCAGGCGAGTGCGACCGGCGCTTCGCCGACGCGCTGAAAACGTCTTCTGACAACGCCGCGCGCGAGGGTCCCGCTCGTTAGGTCGCCGCCGCCGCCGCCGCCGCCGCCGATTCCAACGCATTCCTTACCAGTCGCTGACATCGGTCCAGAAATCGCGGCCTAGTTTACGGCGTCGCGAAGGACACCCGATGGCCGAGATATCTATAGTTGTAAACGGCAGCAGGCGATCGCTGAACGTCGAGAGCGACACTCCGCTCCTTTGGATACTGCGCGATGAGCTTGGGCTCACCGGCACCAAATACGGCTGCGGCGTGGGCGTTTGTGGTGCGTGCACGGTCCTTCAGGGCGACACGGCGGTTCGTTCCTGCCAGATCACGGCAGCCGACGCGGCGGGAAAGCGTTTCACGACGATCGAGGGGCTTTCGGACGACCGGAGTCATCCGCTTCAGCGCGCGTGGATCCAGGAAGACGTCTCGCAGTGCGGCTATTGCCAGGCAGGGATGCTGCTCACCACCAGCGCCTTGCTCAAAACGAAGCCTAACGCGACAGATGCCGACATCGACGCCGCGCTCGATCAGCATGTCTGTCGCTGCGGCACATATCCTCGAATACGGCGCGCGATACATCGAGTCGTGCGAGGCGTGCCATGACAACGCGCCGCGATTTCGTTCGCTATGGCGCGCTGAGCGGCTCCGCGCTGATACTGGGCATCCGGCGGGACGGCGACGTCGTCAGCGTTTACAAGGCGCCGGCGCGGTTCGCACCTAACGCGTGGATCGCGATAGACGAGACCGGACGTACGGTCCTGGCGGTCGGCAAACAGGAAATGGGGCAGGGCGTGCGCACATCGCTCGCCATGATACTCGCCGATGAGCTGGACGCCGACTGGTCTGCCATCGAGCTGGTGCAGGCATCGCCCGGACCATCTTTCAATCGCTTGAACACGGGCGGCAGCTGGAGCATTGGCGGAAGCTGGCGGCCACTGCGTGAAGCCGGCGCCGCGGCGCGGACGATGCTCGTCGCCGCGGCGGCCGCGAAATGGGGCGTCGAGGCAACTGCGTGCAGGAGCGAGAACGGCACCGTCGTGCACAACGCGAGCGGACGCAGACTACGCTATGGCGAGCTGGTGGCAGATGCGGCGCGCCTAACGGTTCCCACGAACGCACGCACCAAAGCCGCGGCTGAACGGCGCATTGTCGGCACGCGCCGCGCGCGTATCGACGCACCGCGCATCGTCGACGGCAGCGCCAAGTACGGCATCGACACGCGAATTCCGGGGATGCTCTTTGCATCGATCGCGCGTGCGCCTGTTCCGGGCGCCACGGTCGCCGCGATCGATTCAGCGGCGGCGCTGCGCGTCGCCGGCGTTCGGTCGGTCCAGCGCATCTCGAGCGGCGTCGCGATCGTGGCGACGAACACGTGGGCGGCTCTCAAGGGCCGCGCTGCGCTCAACGTACAGTGGAACGAAGGTGAGAACCGTCGCTTCAATTCGGCGGATCATTGGAAAGCGCTGGAAGCGGCGCTGAGTGAACCGGGAGTCGTCACGCGAAGCGTCGGCGCACCGCGGCGTGAGGCCCCTAACGCGAAAATCGTCGAGGCCCGGTACCATTATCCGTTCGCCGCACACGCTCCCGTCGAGCCGATGAATTGTGTAGCGCACGTGCACGACGGACGCTGTGATGTCTGGGTTCCGACCCAAGCGCCGAACAGCGTGCAGGATGACGTCGCACAGCTACTCGGCATGCAGCCACAAGCCGTGCATGTGACGCCCACACTGATGGGCGGCGGATTCGGGCGTCGTCTCGACGTCGATTATGCGGTGGAAGCTGCGGAATTATCACGCGCCATTGCAGCACCGGTGCAGGTGCTCTGGACGCGAGAAGACGACATGCGGCATGGTCATTTTCAGAATGCGTCTGTGCACCAGATGTACGGTGCGATCGACAGGTCGGGTCGGCCGCTCGCGTGGCGCCACAAGAAAGTCGCGTCGCTGCACAACCTGTCCGGTCCACCGACAGCCGACGATCTCAAGGATCCAGTCGCGTATTTCCAGGATTCGATGTGGGGCGCGTACGACATTCCCTACGCATTTCCGGCGATCGAGACATCGTACGTGCGGGTGGACGTCCCGTATCGCATCGGGCCGTGGCGCGCGGTGTATTCGCCGCCGTCCACGTTCGCGCGGGAGTGCTTCCTCGATGAGTTGGCGCACGCGGCGGCGACAGATCCTCTGGAGTTCAGGCTGTCGCTGTTGCGCGGGGCAGAAGAAACCGTGAAGGCCGGCAACCTAACGATCGCTCGCTCGCGCTTGCGCCGAGTGCTCGAGATTGTTCGCGAGAGGTCCGGCTGGGGCGCGCCATTGCCGGCAGGTCGCGGCCGCGGCGTCGCCTGCAATGTGTACGATGGCGAGACGCACATCGCATACGTGGCCGAAGTATCTCGGCCTAACCAGCGGCGAGACGGCTACTTGCCATTCGTCGTCCACCGTATCACGTGCGTCGTGGACTGCGGCGTCGTCATTAACCCCTTAGGGATAGAACAGCAGATCGAGAGCGGAGTGATCTGGGCTCTTTCGAACATGAAGGGTGAGATCACGTTCAGGGACGGACGCGTGGAGCAGTCGAGCTACCGCGACTTCCCGGTCGTGCGCATGAGCGAGGCTCCGCTGATCGAGACGTATATCGTGCCCAGCCACGGGGAGCAGCCATTTGGAATGGGTGAGCCGCCGGTTCCACCGCTCATTCCCGCAGTGCTGAACGCACTCTTCGCGGCGACGGGACGTCGTATCTGCCGGCTGCCTGTTCTCGCTACCGATCTCGCCTAACCGGCATCGCCGTGCACGTAATCGTGGAGCGCGCGAAAGAGGCGCGTTAGGTCCGGCAGCTGATAGTTGGCGTTGAGGCCACTGGGATTGGGCAGCAACCACACCGGCGTGTCGGCGATGCGATTGGGCTGCAGACCGAGCTGCGCGGCCCGCTTGTCAAAGGCGGCGCGATAGGCGCCCACGCCCAACACGGCGAGCACTCTCGGCCGGTACTTGCGCAGTTTCCTAACGAGCGCGCGCCCGCCGGCCACGTACTCCTCCGGCGAAAGCTCCGCGGCTGTCGCCGTACCACGCCGAACCATCACCGTCATGCCGAGTCCGTACTTGAGAAGCTCACGTTCCTCGTGAGGCTTGAGCTGCCGGGGCGTGAAGCCGCCCAGGTGCAAAGCGGGCCAAAAGCGATTTCCGGGACGCGCGAAGTGATGTCGCGTGGCCGCCGAGTAGAGTCCCGGATTGATGCCGCAGAATAGAACGTCGAGTCCCGGCGCGAGCAGGTCGGGCACGGTGCGCCCGGCGGCCCTGCGCAACTCGTCCTGCGTGGGTCGCCGGGGCGCGACTTGCCGTGCCACGCCTATGGCCTAACGCCTGCCTGACGCGGCGACCGTCTCTCGACGCGCGGCTCGCTGCTCGGGCGCTTCGTCAGCGCGACCGTATTCGATTGCACCAGCTGGCTCGAACGTCGCGATCGTGACTCCTGTTGTTGACGTCTCGGAGTCCGTCAGCTTGAGCGCGGCCGGAACTGTACCGTCCGCGAAGAGTCGCTTCCCGGTTCCGAGCACGAGCGGAAAGAACCACAGCCGATAAGTATCGATCAAATTGTTCTTGATCAACGTCTGGGCAAAGTTCGCACTGCCGTGAACCTGAAGCTCCGGTCCCTCGCCGCGTTTGAGCTTTGCGACTTCCTGCGCAACGTCACCCTTGAGCACCTGCGTCGGCGCCCAGCTCCCCTTTTCGAGCGTTCTCGAGGCGATGTACTTCGTCGCTTTGTTGAAAGCGCTTGCGACCGGTTCTTGTGTTGAGGATGGCCAATACGCGGCAAAGATGTCGTAAGTCTTGCGACCAAGAAGCAAGTCGAACGGCTGCCTCATGGTTTGGTCCATGATTTGTCCCATGACATCGTCCCAGTACTTCGCAATCCATCCACCGTGCTTGAATCCGTTGGACGTATCCTCGTCGGGGGCGCCTGGCGCCTGTATGACGCCGTCGAGCGTGAGAAATGTGTTGATCGTGAGTCGTCGCATGAAAATACCCTCTGACACTCTCGTGTCCGTCTCGGTCAGCGAGCTCTCGAGAACGGTTCGAGAGCTCGTTCGAAAAACGACGAACGGTGTGCCGCAAAATCGAAACCGCGCGGGGCCTTCGATGGCGGCGCGCGATTTGAACAGTGAACCCTGTTCTCGCTCGCCGAGGATCCAAACATGCCACGACGCAATCTGCGCAGCGAAGAATCAGCCGCACTCATGAAGGCCGCCGCGATCGATCGCTTCGGTCCGCCATCAGTCATCACGCTGCACGAGCTTCCAGTTCCGAAGCCCGGTCCGCGCGAGATACTCATCGAGATGCGGGGGGCCGGCGTCGGCAGCTGGGACGAATCCGTCGCGACGGATCGTGGAAACTGCAGGCTGGCCGCACGAAGTTTCCACTGATTCTCGGAACCGATGGCGCCGGTATCGTCGCCGCGAAAGGCAAGTGCGTTAGGCGGTTCGCTGCCTCGACTTCGTGCGTGAGGGTGGCCGCGTCGCGTACCCGAACGGTATAGAACCCGAACCAGAGCGGCGTCCGAAGGTCAAGCTCGCGAGCTACGATGCAGAAGCTGGCGCGCGCGAATTCAGTCGTCTGGCTCGAGCGGCCGATGAAGCGCGGCTACGTGTGCCAATAGCGGCAACTTACCCACTCGGCCGCGCCGACGACGCGCATCGCCGTCTGAAGAAGCACGTCGTCGGGCGAATCGTGCTTAGACCTTAGTACTGCCGCGTAGCGCGCTGACCGCGCGCCACGCAATTCTCCTTAGCGATGCAGTACGGTTACGCTCGACAGGTTTATCGGATTCCGCACTGTCAGCTCGACGGAATCGCCAGGAAGAACTGTGATGGGCTCGGTCACGTGCGTTGCACTCGAGCCCAGCGGTTCAATGAGCAAGCGTACTGCGCTGGCCCCACTCAGAATCGACGCCTTGAGAGGGATCGTCTCGGTTTTGAAACCGTAGACTGTCGCCACGCGCGTTTTCGAGCCGGCGCGTATGGCATAGACTGCCACGTCATTCAGATAATCGTTCTTGACTGTAAGTACCGCTTCGTCCGTGCGCTGCAACTCGGACGCCTGCGCCGTGCGTTCTCGACCGCAAGCGAACGTCGCGCCGAGAAGCAGCAGCAATCCGGTGACCGCTGGTTTCGAAATCATGGTTTGCTCCTTAGGGCGCCCGCTACACTTCTGCAGACCGGTGCGCCACGCGCGTGCTCGAGCACCGCAACGGATGAGCTATGGGCTGAGCACGCTCTGTAGTAATTCATGCAAGACTGCAGACATCGCGCCAGCCCATGGTACGACCTCAACCGTTAGGTACCGAGGCGCACAGCGGGCCGCGCGTTAGGCGCTGATCAATCAGCCTCCGCTGCTTACACTGCCATATCGCAGCAGGAAGCTCGACATGTTGATCGGGTTTCTAACCGTGAGCAGCACCGCGTCGCTCGGACCGATCGTGAGAGGCTCCGTCAGGTGAGCGCGACCCGAGAGACGGTCCAGAATGAGGAAGCGCAGCGTTCCGGCTCCCCAAAGAACAGTATTGCGAATCGGCAGCGTCTCGGTTCTGAAACCATACACGGTTCCCAAGCGCGTGCGCATCCCTGAGCGAACTGCGTACACAGTCACATCCGTCAGATAGTCGTTCGTGACTGTGAGTACGGCGCCCTCTCCGCCGTGCAACTCGGACGGCGCCAGCTGCTCCCGGCCGCCGCACGCGAACGCTACGCCAATAAGTGCGATCAACCCTGTGACCGCTCGTTTCGAAATCATTGTTGTCTCCTGGCGCTCGTTACTTTTGCAGTTCGCTGCGCCGCTTGCGCGGGCAGGATGCAACCAGCCCGCTCTGGATGTGTATGATCTCATACACCGCGAACGGCCAGCCTGCACAAATCGCGCGAATGTGATTCACGCTCGGGTGCTAGGCGCGGGACCGGCACAGGCACCTGTGCCGTTAGGGAGCGCTGTGTGCCTAACGTGAAAAGACCGGCGTGGTCCTGCGCTCAGGGCAGCGTCGGATCCTTTTTGCGATAGAGATCCGGCCCGCTGACGTCGAGCATCACGCCGTACATCGTCGCTCGGCGGCGATTGACGAAGCCGATGTTGTAGTAATCCTGCCCGTCATTCAAACGCACGAACACGCCTGCGCCAAGCAGCCAGTGAAAGGCGTGCGATACCTCGACGCTGCCACGCCATGGTACGATTGGCGGATGGATGCGTGGCGCGAGAGGTCCGTGCGCGCGAGGCGCACGCTCGCCTTCAAAACTCATTCGGCTGCGACCCTTGAGCGCACAAGCAATGCGTTCGATGCTCGATTTCGACCCGCGATCCGCGCAGCCAAGACCCCAGGCGATCATTCCCTCGGCCTGTCCGCGCAGGCGCCAGCTGCCGTACAGCGGCCGTTGCTCGTCGGAGAGTTCGCCGAACAGTCCGTGCGGGTGCCAATCGTAGCCGATTGCGGCGCCGAGCTTGTATTTCGGCGTATCGCCGCGGCTGAAATCTTTCAGGAGAGACGAGTGCACCATCGCGCTCACGAAGGTCGACGAGAAATCGCCGTCCGCGCGATTGAGCTTGACCTCGAGCGTGTCGCGCGGGAGCACGACCGTTGGATCCGTGACTGGAATCGGCTCGCACGTGTTGGCGTGCGGGTCTTTCGGCCGGTAGCCTGCGCGAAAGCAACCGGCCTGCCCGTTGGAGTGATGCGTGACCGTTAGGCGCACGCCGCTGAGTAGAAGATCCGGATACTTGACGTTGGCGCCGAGTACCCGAGGTGTGCCAAGCCCAATCACTCGTAAGCGTTCCAGCAAGAGCGGCCGCGGCATGAATGAGGGCGTTCGCACGGCGGCGGATGAGTCTTTGAGTTGCCTGATTCGAAACATCGGTGAGACGATCAGGCGTGTGGCATCCGCATGGCGCCTGGGCTTGTTTGTGGCCGGGTCTGTGCGCGTGAGCAGATCGTACGCGAGCGAGAGTCCGTCGAGGAGAAAGAGGTGCGCCGCGGGATGTGCTTCGTAGATTAGGCTCGTGTCTCCTCGAGTCCAAAAGACATAATTGCGCTCGAGGAAGTGATGCGGCGGTGCTGGTGCACGGACGAGTGGCGCGCAAGCCGCTGCACCGGCGAGCGCCGTCAGTGAAGCGACCGTTAAGAAATGCCGCATCATCCCTGCGCGAACTCGTCGACTCGGCAGAGCTGCAATACCCAGCGAACCACACCGCCATGCTGTTGGTCTTTGAGGGTCAGATACATTCCGACTTCCATGAAGCGATCAAATGCCTGCGATGAGGGAACATCAATTGAGTACGCGTTGTCGACCGGGAACGCGACCGGTCGCGCGTTTGGCGGGAAGCCTGTCCTAACGTCTGAGATAATCGTGGGCGCGTTAGGGTTGTTCTGGTCCACGTCAAAGCTGACGAGCAGGTAGGGCGCCTTGGGGTTAGGCATCGGCGGTTTCCGATTTGTTGTCGCAAGTAATCCAGTATTAGTGACGCGGCGAGCCGATTGTGCACGTCCTGGATGGGAAGCGAGCGTTACGCGATGTAACGTGGCGAAGCTGGCGCCGATTCGACGACTCGCCTGTGCGCTCCTTGCTGCGCTCATCGCGCAGGGCGCGCCAGCTCAGGCTCAGGTGCTGGACAAGCGCGCCTTACTCGCGCGACAAACGTGGTGGGACAATCGCGATTTCGACTGGTTCGCCGCGCGCATTCCGGCGTTCGAGTCGCCGGATTCCGCGATCGACGCGACGTACTACTATCGCTGGGAGCTCGTCAGCAAGCACTTAACATACGGCTCCCCGGAGACGGGCTACACGTTCACAGAATTCATAGACCGTCCCTTCTGGGCGGGAGCGTTCGGTGCGATCAGCTGTCCGCTGGGCCATCAGCTCGAGGAGATCCGCTGGCTCAATGACCGCCGCATCATCGACGACTTCGCCCGTTACTGGTTCGAGACGTTAGGCGCGCAGCCGCGTAGCTACAGCAACTGGTACGGTGCCGCCGTGTGGGGGACCTATCAAGTGCTCGGCGACACGAGCTTCCTGCGTCGCCTGCTGCCACACATGAAGCGCCAGTACGCAGGCTGGATGGCAGAGCGATGGGATCCGGAGCATCGCATGTTCCGCTGGGATGGGCTGCATGACGGGATGGAACGGAACATCAATAGTCGCCAGACCGACGATATCGATGAGGGGGCGGTGGGATATCGTCCCACGCTCAACACGTACATGTTCGCCGACGCGCAGGCGATTGCGCGCTCCGCCGCGCTATTTGGGGATGGCGAAACTGCGCGTGCATTCTTTCGACGTGCCGAAGCATTGCGCGAGCGCGTGCAAAGCGAGCTTTGGGACACTCGGCGCGAGTTCTTTTTGCACCAGGCCGCGAACGATGAGAAGGATGGTGTGCGCGCGCGGACTCGCACATACGACAGCGGGAAGTACGCGGGCAGTGAGTACGGGCGCGAGCTGATCGGCTTCGTGCCCTGGCAGTTCAACCTTCCCGACAAAGGGAAGGGGTACGAACGCGCATGGCGCTTCTTGATGGACAGTGCGCGCTTCTTCGCGCGATTCGGCCCGACGACCACTGAGCGGCACGACCCGCAGTTCTATATCTCGCCGACGTGTTGTTGGTGGAGCGGCAACTCGTGGCCGTACGCCACGACACAGACACTCGTCGCCATGGCGAATCTGCTTAACGACTACGAACAGAATGTGGTGAGCGCACGCGACTGGATGACACTCTTCGACGCATACACGCGCACGCAGCGAAAAGCTGGACGACCGTACATCGCTGAAGCAGCAAACCCTGACAACGGCGCCTGGGATGGACACGACACGCCGTACCACAGCGAGCACTACTTCCATTCAGGATACGTCAATCTCCTTGTCACGGGTGTGGTTGGCTTGCGGCCGCGCGCAGACGACAGCGTCGAAGTCAATCCGCTGGCGCCGAGTGAGTGGGCCTATTTCGCGCTGGACGACGTGCGCTATCACGGACGGCGCCTAACGGTGATCTGGGATCGGGACGGGACGCGGTATGCCCAAGGCCGAGGTCTCACGGTTCTAGCCGAGGGGCAGGTCATAGCCCGCGCGCCAGGGCTCCAGAGAGTCGTCGCGTACCTGGGAAAGCCGC
This sequence comes from Gemmatimonadaceae bacterium, assembly GCA_036555845.1. Lineage (GTDB taxonomy): Bacteria > Gemmatimonadota > Gemmatimonadetes > Gemmatimonadales > Gemmatimonadaceae > DASYRX01. The sequence continues at coordinate 13,523 of DATBKN010000214.1, forward strand.
TCCCCACAGCGCCGGTTCCTCGCACGGTCAATGTGGCCGTGAACAACGGTCGCGGCGCGTACCCCTGGGTGGATGTGTCATACGCGGCGCCGGAGAATCCGCCGACATACCTCATCGACGGCAACTATTGGTATCACACGGCACCGTCCAATCGCTGGACGACGGTTGGATCGCCTAACGCGCAAGATACTGTAACGCTCGACTTCGGCATCGCGCGCAACGTGCAGCAGATCGCGTTGTATCCGCTGGACGATGAGCCCGAGTCTGGCTCACCCGTGCGCACACCGGCGCGGTACGACGTGCAGGCCTGGCGCGCGGGAAAGTGGGTGACTATCCCTGCGCAGCGACGCAGTCCACGTGAACCCGAAGGGCGACGGGCGAATATCGTTTCCTTCGCTCCGACATCGACGTCGCGAGTGCGCATCATCCTGACTCCGCAGCAGGGATCTGCGCTGGGACTGTCCGAGCTGGAAGTCTGGAGCGCAGGGCGACGGCCCCTTCCGCGCCCAGCCGCGCGAACGCAGAACCTGGCGTTCAATGCCGGAACGAGCGGCTATCCGCGCGCCTCGGCGTCCTTCAGTGCACCTAACGACAGCGTCGGACAGGTGAACGACATGCGCGTGGCGTTTACCAGGTACTCGCGCAACCGCTGGAGCGCTCTCGGCTCACCTAACGCGCAGGACTGGGTCGCGATCGACTTTGGTGGCAAGAAGACTGTGCAGCGAGTGGAGCTCTACCTCTTCGGCGACGACGGCCGCATCAAGGCACCGCGCAATTACGGCATTCAGATCTGGGACGGCAACAGCTGGCACGACGCGCGGATCCGCACGCGCGTACCGGAGCGCCCGCTCGCCTCGGCGCGCAACGTCGTTCTCATCGAACCGGCGACGACCTCGCGCGTTCGCGTCGTGCTGCAGCACGACCTTCCTGCAATCAGCGCAATTACGGAGCTGATCATCCGCTGATGGTCCCGAAACGGAACACCGTTCGCGACGTGAAGCGCTCGCCGGGCCGGAGGATCGTCGACGGGAATGCAGGCTTGTTAGGCGAGTCGGGGAAGTGTTGCGTCTCCAGGCAAAACCCAGAGCGGTGTGCGTACACTCCGCCTTTGCCGCGGTTGGTCCCGTCCAGAAAGTTGCCCGAATAGAATTGCACGCCTGGCTGGTCGGTCGAGACGTCCAAGGTACGGCCCGTTGACGGATCCACAACGCGCGCCGCGGGTTGCACGCCGGTGCCACGCCGATCGAGCACGAAGTTGTGGTCATAGCCGCGGCCGAACGTGAGCTGCTCATTCGTTAGGCCGATGCGCGCGCCGATGGCTGTAGGCGTACGGAAATCGAAAGGCGTACCCGCCACGGACGCCAGCTCGCCCGTTGGGATCAACGTCGAGTCGATCGGCGTGTAGCGGCTCGCGTTCAGCTGCAGTACGTGAGCGAGAATGTCGCGCTGTCCTTCGCCCGCAAGATTGAAGTACGTGTGCTGCGCGAGGTTGATCGGTGTCGCCTTGTCTGTTGTGGCGAAGTAATCGACGATCAGCTCGTTGCTATCCGTCAGCGTGTATGTCACCCGGATTTCGACGCGACCTGGATACCCCATGTCGCCGTCCGGACTCACATGCGTCAGGATAATGCCGGCGGATGTATCGTTTTCGAACGACGTTGCCTTCCAGACGGCCTTGTCGAAACCGCGCGTGCCGCCGTGCAGCGTGTTCTGGCCGTTGTTGATCGGTACCTGATACGTGCGACCGTCCAGCGTGAAACGCCCTTTCGCGATGCGGTTGGCGTAGCGGCCGACGATGGCGCCGAAGTACGGATGTCCGGCGAGGTACGTCGCGAGGTCATTGAAGCCCAACACGATGTCACCCATCCGGCCACCGCGTGCAGCGGTGCGCAGCGACGTAATGATGCCGCCGTATGTAATCGCATGGAGCGACGTGCCAAGCTTGTTGCGGATGGTATACCGGTCGACAACCGTGCCGTCCGGCATTCTGCCGAATTGGGCTCTGGCGATACGCGGTGCGGGCTGCGAGCGGCTACCCTCGGGGGTGGCGAGCAAAAAGAGCGCTGTGGCTGGCGCGCAGCGGGTCAGCCGCCGAAGCGCCCGCAGCACGGGCAAATGATTGCGAATCTTTGTCATCGCACAAACATGGCGGGGCGATTCCACCTGTGCGATAGCTCGGCAGCCGCGTAAACTCGTGACAGCGGAATAGTGTCGTACCCGTTGGCCACTCGCTTCGAGGTTCTGTACATGCTGCGCTCGACCCTGCTCCTCGCGCTCCTCGTCACCGGTATCGTGCAGCCGGCAACATCTGTCGCGCAACCACCACGCACTGCGCGAGATACAACGATCGACGCGCCAACGCGAGCGCAGATTATCGACACGCTCATCGCCAAGCTCGAGGCCGGCTACGTCTTTCCCGAGAAAGCGAGCGAGATGGCAAGAGATCTGCGCGCTCGCCTCGAGCGCGGCAGTTATGCAAGCCTAACGAGCGCGACCGGCTTTGCCGACTCGCTCACTGCGCACCTGCAGTCGGTGAGCCACGACAAGCACCTGCGAGTCATGTACAGCGATCGCGCCCTCCCGTCGGGCCAGCAACAGGGGCCGACGCCGGAGCAACAGCAGCAGATGCGCGACCGAATGAAGGCGGACAACTACGGCATCGGCACGCCGGAGCGCCTGGACGGAAACGTCGCCTATCTCGAGCTCCGCACATTCGGAATGCCCCCGGAAGTGATGGACGAAGCCCTGGCTGAAGCGATGACAAAGGTTGCAGATGCGGACGCGCTCATCATCGATGTGCGACGCAACGGCGGCGGCAGCCCATGGACCGTCGCGCTCGTCTCCAGCTATCTGTTCGGGCCGGACACCGTGCATCTCAATTCGCTGTATTGGCGCCCGGCCGATCGCACAGATCACTTCTACACGCGGGCTTCGGTGCGGGGAAAGCGCTTCGGCCCCAACAAGCCGCTGTACGTCCTAACGAGTCGTCGTACATTCTCCGCCGCGGAAGAGTTCACGTACAACCTGCAAACGCGCCAGCGCGCCGTCATTGTGGGAGACACGACAGGGGGCGGGGCGCATCCGGGTGGCGGTCAGCGGCTCAGTGAGCACTTCGGCGTTTTTGTTCCCAGCGGCCGCGCCATCAATCCGATCACGAAGACCAACTGGGAAGGGACCGGCGTTCGGCCCAACGTCCCAGTACCGAGCGACTCGGCTCGCGCAGTCGCGCATCGGTTGGCGCTCGAGGCACTCCGTAAGACGGCGCAGGACCGTAACTGAGAGGCGCTGTTCAGCGCGGCATCCTGGCGCGCCAGAGTCCGCGGCCGAATGTCACTGCGTAGAGGAAGTCGGCGTCCGTAAAGAGCTGCATGACGGAGACGTTAGGCAGTGTGCGCCCCGTGGATCGCCATGTCGCGCCTCGGTCATCAGATGCGCGCACGGTGCCTGCGCTGGCGATGTACAGGGTGCGCGGCTGCGTCGGGTGCTGTGCGAGCGCGTTCAGCTGCAGAGTGTCGAGCGTCGCTTGTCCGCTTTGGGTCCAGGTTGCGCCGCTGTCACTCGATACGAAGAAGCGGCGGTGGGAAATCGCATAGAGGCGCTCGCCGGAAGTACGATCGGCGAGGATCTGGCGGGCGACCCCACCCGCTTCCAGTGGCAATGTACCGACGGTGTCCCACGGGGCGGCATCATCGTCGATGTCCGCCTTGACGAGCACTCGGCCGTTCTCGAGGAGCCCGTACGCCTTTCTCGCCACGGGGATGGAGAACGACAGGCTCACGACAGGACGGTTGACGGGACCATACGAGACAGTCCACGTCGCGGTGTTCTGCAGCGGCTGAGTAAAGCAGAACGTCGCTGGCAGCGTGTCGCCACAATCTGTGCGTGGTCCGCCTGTCGGATTCACATTGCGATTGCGCGTTAGGCGAATCACGAACGTACTGTTGACTGTTTCGTGAGCCGCGAGCAAGAGCAGGTTGCTGTTCGGTCTCGGGTCGAAGGCGACGGTTCCTACCGGATAGTTCAACCTGTTGTTGACGGCGGGATTGTTCCGCCGCATTACGAACGGACGCACGCGGCCCGACGTGTCGTTCAGCGCGAGCAGGTCCTGGGATGCTCCCGTCAGTGGATAGC
>DATBKN010000215.1:0-5755 GCA_036555845.1 Gemmatimonadaceae bacterium
TGTCGAATCCAAAACCCTGCGGGCGTCGCAGTGACATTCGAGGCTTCACTCGCGCGCCTGGAAGCGATCGTCACGGAGCTCAATCGCGACGACGTTCCGCTGGATCACGCGCTCGCACTCTTCGAAGAAGGCATCGGCCACCTCAAGACCGCCTCGTCCGAGCTGCAGCGCGCCGAAGGCGTGCTCAAGATGCTCGTCAAGAAAGCAGACGGCACATTCGAAACCGTCGATCGGCGCGATGGTTGACGTCGGCCTAACGCCGCTTGCACTCGAGCGCGAAACCGTCGATCGTGCCTTACGCGACGTCGCGGCCCGCGAGCTGGAGACATGTGCCGGGGCGGTAGCGGACGCCGTGCGCTATGCGCTCGAGGGGAGCGGAAAGCGCATCCGCGGCGCGATCGTGCTCGCGGCGTACCGCACCTGCGGTGGTCGCGGCGACGCGTCTGGCCTTGCGGCGGCTGTCGAGATCGTACACGCCTACTCGCTCGTGCACGATGACCTTCCCTGCATGGACGACGATGCATTCCGGCGCGGACGCCCGACCGTGCATCGCGCGTTCGACGTCCGTACAGCCACGATCGCGGGCGTCGCGATGGTGCCGATCGCCGTGCGCAGCGCCTATCGGGCGGCGCGAGACCTTGGTCTGTCGCCGGATCAGTCGGGCGAGATCGTGCGCGAGCTGATGCGCGCGTCAGGCGCCGCAGGAATGGTCGGCGGTCAATGGCTCGATCTCGCCGCGGCGGGCGGCGACACCACTGTTCAGGAACTGGAACGGATGCATCGCCTGAAGACCGGCGCGCTGCTCTGCGCTAGCGCTCGCATCGGCGCGCGGGCGGCGTCTGCGTCGGCGGAGATCGTCGCAGCGATGGATCGCTTCGGCGCCGAGGTTGGGCTTGCGTTCCAGATTGTCGATGACGTGCTGGACGTGACGTCCACGTCCGATGTGCTGGGGAAGACCGCCGGAAGCGATGCCTCGCGCGGCAAGCGCACATATCCGGCCTTACTTGGTGTGAGCGGCGCATTGGATCGTGCACGTGCGCATGTTTCGGCTGCGCGCGAAGCTCTCGTCGCGCACGGAATTATGAGCGATGAGCTGGACGCACTGGCGCGTTACGCCGTGGAACGGCGCGCCTAGGAGACCCGTACAGGAGCATCATGTCGCTGCTTGATTCGATTCATTCGCCTGACGATTTGCGCCGCCTGACGAAGGAGCAGCTTCCGCAGGTGGCGGCTGAGTTGCGCGCGCGATTGATCGACGTGTGCTCTCGCACGGGTGGGCACATCGGGGCCGGGCTTGGCGTGGTGGAGCTGACTGTCGCGTTGCACTACGCGTTCGATACGCCGCGCGACCAGCTGGTGTGGGACGTAGGACACCAGGGCTATCCGCACAAGGTTCTCACGGGACGTAACGAGCAGCTGGAGACGCTGCGGCAGGAAGGCGGCCTCTCCGGCTTCCTCAAACGTTCAGAGAGCGCGTACGACGTATTCGGTGCCGGCCATGCCGGCACTGCCATGTCGGCCGCGTTAGGTATCGCGGCGGGGCGCGATCTGCTGGGCGGCGACTACAAGGTGATCGCGGTCGTGGGCGATGGCGCGCTCACGTGCGGTCTGGCGTACGAGGGACTCAACAACTCCGGTGCTTCGGAGCGCGACATCATCGTGATCCTCAACGACAACGAAATGTCGATCGCGCCTAACGTGGGTGCGATCTCGAAGTACCTCACGCAGGTGCAGCGCAACCCGCTGTACAATCGCGTGCGCGCCAAGATCGGCGACATCATCGAGCACGCGCCCGCGATCAACCACCTCGTGCGCAAGTGGGAAGAGTCGATGAAGTCCTTCCTCACGCCGGGTGTGCTGTTCGAAGAACTGGGTTTCCGCTACTTCGGCCCGATCGATGGCCACAATCTCGGCGCGATGGTCGATCTCTTCTCGGCGATTCGCCCGCACGCGGGCGCGCGGCTTGTGCACGTCGTGACGCAGAAGGGGAAGGGATTTCCGGCCGGCGAACACGTCGAGAAGTGGCATGCGTTGCCACCGGGACATGATCCATCGACCGGCAAGCAGGTCAAAAGCTCGTCAGGCAACGCCAACTACACATCGATCTTCGGCCAGGGTTTGACGGACCTGATGCGCGAACGCGAGGACGTCGTGGCGATCACGGCCGCGATGCCGAGCGGCACGGGGACGGCAACCGTCGCGAAAGCGTGGCCCAAGAGGTTCTTCGACGTCGGTATTGCGGAGGGACACGCCGTCACGTTCGCCGCTGGGCTCGCGACGCGCGGCATTCATCCTGTCTGCGCGATCTACTCCACGTTTCTCCAGCGCGCGTACGACAACATCATCCACGATGTGGCCGTGCAGTCGCTCCCCGTCGTCTTCGCGATGGACCGCGCTGGACTGGTGGGCGAGGACGGCGAAACGCACATGGGGCTGTACGATATCGCCTACATGCTCGCCGTGCCGGGAATGACTGTCACCGCGCCCAAGGATGCGCGCGAGATGCTGGCGCTGTTGCGCACTGGCGTTATGCATAACGCGGGGCCGTTTTCGCTCCGCTATCCGCGCGACGCGGCGCCAGACGTCGTGCCGCCGATCGGCGAGATCGACCCTACGCCGTTCGCGTCCTGGGAAGTACTGCGCAGTGGCAGCGGCGAGTTCGCGATTCTCGCCGTTGGAACGATGGTTCTTCCGTCGCTTGCTGCGGCGGAAACGCTGGCGCGGGAAGGCTTCGACGTTACGGTCGTCAATTGCCGCTTCCTCAAGCCGCACGACGAAATCACGCTGGCCGCGCTCGTTTCCAACCACCACCATTTCCTCGTCGTGGAAGAGGGAACGGTTGTGAATGGCTTCGGAGCATACATCGCCACGGTCTTGCAGAGCATGGATGCGACCGTGCGCGTGGCAACGCATGGCGTCCCCGATCGCATCATCTACGCCGCGCCGCGGGCGCGTCAGCTCGCGATGTGCGGACTCGATGCCGCGGGTATTGCTGCCAAGGTGCGAGCGCTGAACGCAACCGAGGCGATGACCTCGTGATGCGCGTCGGCGTCGTCGGGAATCTGGGCTACGCCGATCTGCAAAGCATTCTCCGGCAACTCAGCCGCATGGCGCCAGCCGCGGGCGCCGACCTCGTCTTCGAGCCGGCGCTGCAATCGCTGCTGGGAGAACACGCACGTCCGTTCGATACCGTCGGCGTCGATGCGCTCATCACGTTAGGCGGCGATGGCACGCTCCTGCGCGCGGCGCGTCTGCTCGAGGGACGAGAGATTCCTATCTTGGGCGTCAACTTTGGCCAGCTCGGCTTTCTCACCGCGTGCCGCCGAGACGACGCCGAGCTGGCGCTCAAGCGGCTCGTTGCGGGCGACTATGTCGCGGAGCCGCGCATGGTACTCGAAGCATTCACGATGCCGACCAAGGGCGAGCGCTGGTACGCGCTCAACGACGTCGTGCTTCACATTGCGGGGAAAGCTCGCATGATGCGCCTCCGCATCGAGGCCGACGGCGAACTTGTCGGTTCCTTCGCGGCCGACGGGCTCATCGCCTCGACGCCAACGGGGTCGACAGCCTACTCGTTGAGCGCGGGCGGTCCCGTCGTCGATCCCGCGCTCGATTCGATTATCCTAACGCCGGTTTCGGCGCACACGCTCGCGATCCGGCCGCTGCTTCTGCGTCCCACCGCAACAGTCGCCGTGTGGACCGAGGGCGACGCCGCGGAGCGGCGCCTTACTGTCGATGGGCAGACGGGACGCTCACTCGCCGACGGCGAGGCGATGTGCGTCCGTCGCGCCGAGCATCGCGTGCATCTCGTGCGCTTTCCCGACACCAGCTTCTTCCGTCGCCTGCGACAGAAGCTGGCCTGGACAACCCCGGCAGGCGGCGAAGAAGCGGGCGGCGCCGTCGACTGATGCTGACCGAACTGCGCATCCGCGACCTGGCCATCATCAAGGACGTGAAGCTCTCGCTGGCGCCGGGCTTCAACGTTCTGACCGGCGAGACGGGGGCAGGAAAGTCGATCATCGTCGGCGCACTTGGGCTTTTGTTAGGCGAGCGCGCATCGGCTGAGCTGGTACGCAGCGGGGCAACGCGCGCGCGCGTCGAAGCAGCGTTCGAGGTGGGGAAGTCGCGCGAACTGCTTGCGACGCTCGATGCACGCGGCATCGAGACGGAGGATGGCACGGTCATCCTTTCGCGCGAAGTGGTGAGCGGCGCCGGTGGTCGCTCGCGTGCGTGGATCAATGGCTCGCCCGTTACAACGACGGTTCTCGGTGAAGTCGCTCGCGCCCTTGTGAATCTGCACGGACAGCACGAATCACAGACGCTGCTCGAAGCGCGGGTACAGCGCGACTTGCTCGATGCATTCGGCGCTGCGCTGGACGACGCGGAACGAGTTCGCTCGACCTTCGCGGCGCTGGAGTCGCTGCGCCGCGAGATCGAGACGCTGGAAACGAGACGCCGAGAGGCGGAACGTCGCGCGGACTACCTGCGACATGTCGCTGACGAGATCGACGCAGCGCGGCTCGTTCCCGGTGAATCCGAAGCGCTGGATGAACAGGCGCGGCGTCTCACGCACGTGGAAGAGCTCAGGCGCCATGTGGCCGCGACGATCGGCGCGCTGGACGGTCCGGACGCCGTCCTCGCGCGTTTGGCGCAAGCGCGCCGCGACCTCAACGCCGGCGGGCGGCTCGATAGTTCGTTGGGCGCTCTCCAGGAGCAGCTCGACGCCGCTACGTATGCGATCGACGAGCTACGCCGTGAGCTGGAACGCTACGATGCTGGAATCACTGCCGATCCGGACCGTCTCCGTGAAGTAGAACAGCGGCGCGATCTCATCTTCCGTCTCGCGCGCAAATACGGTCCGTCGATCGAACAGGTCCTCACGACCGGAGCCGACGCGCGCGCCGAGCTCGCGCTCGTCGACACTGCGCATCTCGACCTCGCGGAATTGCGCGGGCGCGAGCAGGAGGTCGAGCGAGACCTCACCACCGCTGCGGCGGCTCTCAGCGTTCGCCGCCAGGAGAGCGCCAGGCGTCTCGCGGCTGCAGTGGACGCGCAGCTTCCGGGCCTGGGAATGGCCGACGGCCGGTTTTCAGTGCTGCTAGTTAGGCGTGAGGCGATCACGGCGGACGGTGCTGAGGATGTGACGTTCCAGGTCGCGCTCAATGTGGGTCACGATGCGCGGCCGCTGGCGCGTGTCGCGTCCGGCGGCGAGCTGTCGCGCGTTATGCTCGCGCTCACGACGATTCTCGCGCGCCTCGGCAGCGTCCCCACACTGGTTTTCGACGAAGTCGACAGCGGCATCGGCGGTCGCGTCGCGCTGCAGGTTGGCGATACGCTGCGCGGAGTCGCCTCAGAGCATCAGGTTTTGGCAATCACGCACCTGCCGCAAATCGCGTCGCGCGCGCATCACCACATCGTGGTCGAGAAGGGTGCGCACGAAGGGACAACGACGGCTGATGTGCGCCTCGTGACGGATGACGAGCGAGTCGCCGAGCTTGCGCGCATGCTCGGTGGCGACGCTGATCGTGATGTCAGCCGGGCGCACGCGCGCGAGCTTCTCGCTGCGGTCGATGCTCGGCCCACACGGTCGCGGCGGCAGCGGGCGTGAGGTCGGACGAGATTATGAAACCAGGAGCTTTGGGTGGCGGGTTTCGAGTGCCGTGTCTCGAGCCAAAGTGGTGTGCAAGTGCCAAGCTCTTCACCGAGACCATTGGGAACAACGTATCATTTGCGGCGAAGATTCCGCGTGTTAGCA
>DATBKN010000216.1:0-13734 GCA_036555845.1 Gemmatimonadaceae bacterium
GTCGCTGTCCTGCGCGGCGAGTCGGAGGCGGCAGCGACGCATCTCGCCGATGCCGTTCGCCTGCACGAGCGCGGCGGCAACCTCGCCGAGCGAGTGTGCACGTTAGGCATTCGTGCGCTGGCGCTGGCGCGCGCCGGCGACGTCGACGCCGCGGCCGAAACGCTGCGCACCGTGTCGCCGCTTCTGGATCAGCTCGGGATCAGCAACCTCGCCATCGAAGGTTTCTCGTGCATGGTGGAAGCCGTGATGGCTTTGGAGGACGCCGGCCACGGGGATCCGTCCTTGCGAGTGCTCGCTCGTAAGGCATGGCGTTTGCTTGCGAAGAACGCGAATACGTTGTCGCGCGTGCACAAGACGCGCTCGCTTGTCCTCGACGGTGTGCTCGCGCGTCGAGAGGGGCACATCGCGCGGGCGAGCAAGCGATGGCCGCGCGCCATCGCGCGGGCCGAGCGTGATCATGTGCCTTACGAGTCCGCTCGTGCGCGTCTCGAGTGGGCGAGTGAGCTTCCAGGCAATGCCGCAATGCGCGCAGAGCACCTCGATCTCGCCATTGCCACGTTCAAGCTGTTAGGCACCAGCCACGAGCTGGCGCGCGCCGAGCATCTTCTCCGACAACACGATGACCACAGATAAGAAACGAGTCGTGATTCTGGGCGGCGGTGTCGGGGGGATGATTACTGCTCTCAACCTGAGTGATCCACGCAATCCGCGACGCGACGAGTATGACATCACGCTCTATCAGATGGGATGGCGACTGGGCGGAAAGGGAGCGAGCGGCCGCAACATGGATCCCGCGTTCAACTATCGCATCGAGGAGCACGGGCTGCACGTCTGGTTCGGTTGCTACGACAACGCGTTCCGTCAAATCCAGACTGTGTACGACGAGTTGAATCGCCCGCCGGATGCGCCGCTCGCGCGCTGGGACGACGCGTTCAAGCCGCACACGGCCGGTGGCACTCTGGACTTCACGCAGGGGCAGTGGCGCACGTGGCTCGAAGCGTTCCCGCTGAACGATGCCGTGCCTGGCAGCGGCGGACTGCTGCCGCTTCACGAGTATGCGCGCGAGGGGTTCGAGTTGATGCACACCCTGCTGTTTCAGGGTCCGCACACACAGCCATCGCCGACCGGATCGCAGCACCCTGGTCTTCCACCCGGCTCGTCGCAGGGCCCAACGGGCGCGGAGCGCCGCGGCAGTCCAGTCGAGGACGGCATCTTCCGCGTACTGATCTGGCTCTTCTCGCACATCGGCATACTCGCGTTCATGCTGCGATTGGGAGAGAGAATCGCGTTAGGCATCAGCCGCTGGTTCCTGCGCTGGCGCTGGGCGCGCATCAAGAATCGCGTGGGCACGATCCAGGGCACTGCCGAACGGCACTACTGGCTCTTCGCGAATGCGATCTACGCCGTCCTGCACGGCTTCTATAAGAACCGCGTCTTCGAGCGCGGCTTCAAATCGCAGAACGGCGTCGATTTTCGCGACTGGTTGGCGCGCTACTGCATCGACGACGGCGGCTTCATGGTCAACTCGGAGTGGCTGCGCGGTATCTATGATGGAATGTTCGCGTACCAGAACGGGGACAATCGCACGCCGCCAGGCGCGCCGTTCCCGCCTAACGCGAAGTGCGAGGCCGGCGTCATGCTGTACTGCGGCCTGCGCCAGTACGCCACGTACAAGGGAGCCGCGGTCTGGCGCATGCAAGCCGGCATGGGTGACGTCGTCTTCGCGCCGATGTACGAAGTCCTCAAGCGGCGCGGCGTGAAGATCAAGCTCTTTCACCGCGTGCAGGCGCTGCGATCGGCCGATGGCCGCTCGCTCACGAGTATCGAAATCGCTCGTCAGGCAACAGTGAAACCCGAACGCGAAGCGCGCGGAGGCTATGACCCGCTCGTGACAATCAAAGGGCTGCCGTGCTGGCCCAGTACGCCGCTGTACGATCAGCTCGTCGAAGGCGAGGCGCTCAAGGCGCAGGGGGTCAACCTCGAAGATTACTGTGCCAAGTGGGAAGCGATCGAACAGATCGAGCTGCGCGCCGGCCGCGATTACGACCAGGCTGTGCTGGCGATTTCGTTGGGCGCCATTCCGTACCTCTGCGGCGACCTGATACGCGCCAACGAGAAGTGGCGCGACATGGTGCACAACGTGCTCACGAACAAGACGCTATCCGCGCAGTTCTGGATGAACGAGACAGCGTCGCAGCTTGGCTGGGCGCTCATGCAGCGGCCATTGATCTCGTCGTACGACATCACATACCTGGATACGTGGGCGGACATGTCGTACCTGATCCACCGCGAGAACTGGCACATGGGCTCGCCGCCCGAATCGAACCGGCCGGTCACGAGCGAGCGCGGTCCTAACGAGGGCGTGAGCGCCACGGACTACCCCATGCAACTGTCGTACTTCTGCGGTCCGATGCCTGACGAGCCGCCGTTGCCGATCACGCCCGTCGGACCGAAAGCCGAGTGCGGCCAGCTGGATCAGGACCGCGAGAACGCTAAAGCCAAGGATTGCGCACGGACGCTGCTCGAAAAGCAGATCGCGACATTCTTCCCCAACGCGATGACTCCAGGGCCCGGGCCGCGCAGCTTCCGCTGGGAGCTGCTGGTCGACGGCCGGCCTGGGCACCACCACGGCATTTCGCGATTCGATTCGCAGTATTTCCGCGCGAACGTGCAACCGTCGGAGCGTTACGTCCTGTCGCTGCCGGGAAGCGACAAGTACCGGCTGGCGCCTAACGGGTCAGGCTTCGCTAACCTCACGCTCGCCGGAGACTGGACCGAGTGTGGTCTCAACGCAGGGTGCGTGGAAGCAGCCGTGATGTCCGGCATGCTCGCGTCCAACAACATCAGTCAGTATCCGGCGCGATCCGACGTCGTCGGCCTCTCGTGGTGGCGCTGACGGCGTTTTAGGCAAGAGACCGAACCCTCACGAACACTTTTCAGCCCACACTTATGGCTCGCTGACCCAGGCCTACCTAGGTTGGCCGGCATGCGGGTTCGTCTCAGCCAGCAGAAACTCGTCGCCTTCCTGGCTCAGAGCCGTCTGAGCCAGAATCATTGGGCGCTGAAGCTCGGGCTTTCGCGCGGCCACTGGTCCGAGATCGTCAACGGGAAGCACCCGTATCCGTCTCCCAAGACCAGGGAGCGGATGGTCGAAGTTCTCGGTCTCCCATTTGAGGCGCTCTTCGAGATCGAGACCGGCATCCCGTCCTGGGCCGATACCGATTTCCGGCGCGCGATCGCCGATCGCTACCTGATCGACGCCGAATTGGGTCAGGGTGGCATGGGAGCCGTCTACCTGGCAAGGGACGCGCGCCACGGCCGCGTGGTCGCCGTGAAGGTCATCTCTCCCGAAGCGGTCAGTGGCATTGGGATCACGCAGTTCCTGCGCGAGATCGCGACAGTAGCGCATCTCCAGCATCCGCACATTCTGCCGTTGTTCGATTCCGGCGAAGCGGCCGGACATCCGTTCTACGTGATGCCGTACATCAGGGACGGTTCGCTACGAGCCCGGCTCAAGGCAGCCATCCGGCTCCCCGCAACTGAAGCCGTCGCGCTCACTTCTGGGATCGCTGCCGCGCTGCAGCACGCGCACGAACGCCGGATCCTGCACTGTGACGTGAAGCCGGAGAACATCCTGCTCGATGGGTCCCACCCCTACGTCATGGATTTCGGCGTGGCGCGCAAGCTCCACACCGAGTTCCTACCCTGGACTCAGCGCAGGGAGCTGGACTTGTCCGCCGGAACTCCTGCGTACGTGAGCCCGGAGCAAGCGAGCGGCGAGAAGGAGCTGGACACGCGCACCGACGTCTACAGCCTCGCTTGCGTGCTGTACGAAATGCTCTCCGGCCGCCCGCCATTCGAGGGCACGACGACGCAGGCCGTCGTCTCGCGCCGATTCATAGAGCCTCCACCGCCGCTCAGGGAATTTGCTCCAGAGGTATCACCGCTCCTCGAACGCGCGGTGGAGCGTGGTATGGCGCTCAAGCCGCAGCAGCGACCCGCAACGCCGGCGGAGTTCTCGACGGTGGTGATGGCCGCCGGCAAACCGGCGTCCGGTGCGCTCGGGCGTCTCAGCATAGCCGCAACCCGCGGCATGAGCCGGCTACGCCGCTCGCGTCCGGCGGGGAGCCTAACGACTCGATTAGGGAGCGCCGGCATGGAAACGCTATGGCAGGATTTCAGGCACGCCGTGCGCGCGCTGCGACACAGCCGCGCGTTCAGCGCCGTTGTAATCATCACGTTGGCGTTAGGCATCGGCGCCAATACAGCAATCTTCAGCGTTGTGCGCGCCGTGCTGCTCAAGCCGCTCCCGCACCGTGAGGGCGACAAGCTGGTGTACCTCCGTCAGTCGTCCGACCGCGGCAGCAACATGAACTTCTCGGTCCCCGAGGTGCGGGACTTTCGAACTGGTGCGAAGTCGCTGGCCCAGATCGCCGAGTATTCGCCTTCCGGAGTCGTCCTGCGCACCGACCACGAGGCAATGCGACTTCGCGCGGGACTCGTGACCGGCAACTACTTCGAGGTCATGGGACTCTCTCCGATCCTCGGCAGGGTGACGCGGCCGAGTGACGACGGGCCGGGCGTGCCGCCGGTGATTGTGCTCACGCACGACCTGTGGCGGCGCCGCTTTGGTGGCGACTCGAACATCGTCGGCCAGATGATCCGTGCCGACGGGATGTCCGCCGAGGTGATCGGCGTTCTGCAGCCCGCGCCGTTCTTTCCGCTGCAAATGGACGTGTTGATGAACATGGTGATCAGCCCGCACCACATTGGCGCCGCGATGCAGGAGGATCGCACGCATCGGATGACAGAGGTGGTGGCGCGAATGGCGCCTGGCGCCACGTTCGACCAGGTGAAGGCGGAGGTCGCTGCGGTGTATAGCCGCCTCGGCATCGAGTACCCGACGGCGTATGACCGCGCGTATCACTACCGCGCGGAAGTGATTCCATTCAAGAAGGCACTCGGACAGGAGGCGCAGCTGCTCCTGTGGCTGCTGATGAGCGCGGCCGGCTTCGTGATGATCATCGCGGCGGCGAACGTCGCCAACCTGACGCTGATGCGCCGCGTGCGCCAAGAGCACGAGCTCGTTGTGCGAGCCTCGTTAGGTGCCGGTGCGGCGCGGCTACGCCGCCTCCTCCTCGCCGAGAACCTTTTGTTGAGCGTCGCCGGTGGTGTGCTCGGCACAATCATCGCGATCGCTGGCGTGCCGCTGCTCGTGTCGCTGGCCAACCGCTACTCGGCGCGCGCGAGCGAGATCCATCTCGACGCGCCAGTCCTCGCATTCACTTTCGCGCTCTCGTTAGGTGCCGCCTTCTTCTTTTCATTCGTGGCGTCGGTGCCGTCGGAAAAGACTCTCGCAACGGTGGTATCGGGAGGACGCCGCTCGAGCGGCAGTCTGCGAAAGCAGCGACTCCAGCGCGCCCTGGTTGTCGTCCAGGTCGCTGTGTCGGTGATGCTCCTTGCCGGCGCTGGACTGCTCACGCGAACGATGCTGCGTCTCGCCGACGTGCGGACGGGCCTGCAGTCCGAAGAGGTGCTTACGATGGAGGTTGGTGGTCTCGCCAACGGCGCCAACACGCAGCGCGACACAGCCGCCGGGAGCGCCACGCGAGCGCTCTTCGCGCACATCCGCGATGAGATCGCCGAGCTACCGGGTGTGGAGGCCGTGTCGATCGGTTCGATTCCGCTGCGCACAGGCTTCCGCAGCCTGGACCTGAAGGTCGAGGGCCGGCCACTTGGCGTGGGAGAAGCAGCGCTGACTGTCGACGCGCGATTTGCGAGCCCCTCGTATTTCACGTCACTCGGCATACCCCTGAAGAAAGGGCGCTTCTTCCAGAGTACGGATCGCGGCGGCGCATCAGGCAACGTCGCCATCGTGAACGAAATCCTCGCGGAGCGACTCTTCCCGGGTGAGGATCCCATCGGCCAGCGCATCGCAGAAGCCAACCGCATCGCGCAGTACGCGAGCGAGCCGGACATGTGGTTCACTATCGTCGGCGTCGTCGGCAACACGCCGGACGAAGGGCTCGCTGTGCGCCCGCGTCCTTCCATGTTCTATGCGCAGTTCGACGAGAGTGCGATGAGCGGCGGCCTGGTCATCCGGGCCCAAAGGGGCGTCGCCGCCCTGGCCTTGCCCGCGATAAGCATCGTGAAGCGGCTCGCACCAATGGGGACTGTCGACAGGGTGATGACACTGTCCCAGCTCAAGGACGAGAGCGTTGCCCCACGCCGCGTCAACGCCGCGCTGATCTCTTCGTTAGGCCTTTTGGCGTTGATCATCGCCGCCGTGGGCATCGCCGGCGTCCTGGCGTTCTCGGTGAGCACGCGGACGCACGAGATCGGCATCCGCATGGGTCTCGGCGCCGACAGTGGTGGTGTGCAGCGGATGATCCTGAGGGAAGGGGGCGAGCTCGTGCTCATGGGCCTCGCGTTAGGCGTCGCCGGTGCCTTCTTTGGCGCCCGCGTCATCCGCGGTCTGCTCTATGGTGTCGCCCCGAACGACCCCACTACCTTCGTCGGCGTGGCCGCCATGATGGGGACGATTGGTCTGCTCGCCTGCTGGATTCCGGCGCGGCGCGCATCCCGCATCGAGCCGGCGATTACCATGCGTTCGTAGGAGGATTGCGTCTTGCGGTAGCTTATGAGTGATGTCCGACCTCATCAGCGACCTGCAGGCGCACTTTGGCAGCGAGTATACCGTCGAACGTGAACTGGCCGGCGGGGGCATGTCGCGCGTGGTCGTGGCGCGCGATGCCACGCTCAACCGCCAGGTCGTGATCAAGGTGTTGCCACCTAACGTGACGGCGACGATCTCCGTCGACCGCTTCCGCCGCGAGATCATGCTCTCGGCGGCGCTGCAGCATCCGAACATCGTGCCTGTACTGCGCGCCGGAGAGCTCAACGGCGTGCCGTACTTCGTCATGCCGTACATCGAGGGTGAGTCGCTGCGCACGCGCATGATGCGTGGGCCGCTTTCTGTGCGAGAGACTGTCACCATTCTCAAGGACGTCGCGCGCGCGCTGGCCTTCGCGCACGGCCGCGGCATCATCCATCGCGACATCAAGCCGGACAACGTGATGCTGTCGGCCGGTGCGGCCGTCGTCGCGGACTTCGGCGTCGCCAAAGCGCTCTCGGCGTCGCGCACGACCGGGGCGCGTCCCGTCGCACCCACAATCACCGGCGTTGGGACGTCGCCTGGGACGCCCGCCTATATGGCGCCGGAGCAAGCCGCGGCGGATCCGAAGACCGACCATCGCGCCGACATCTATTCGTTAGGCATCGTCGCCTACGAAATGCTCGCCGGCACGCCGCCGTTTCATGGCCGCTCACCGCAGATGCTGCTGGCCGCGCAATTGTCGGAAAAACCCGCACCGCTCGCCACGCGACGCTATGATGTTCCGAAGCTCCTTTCGGATTTGATCAATCAGTGTCTCGAGAAAGAACCGGCTCGCCGCCCCGATTCGGCGACGGCCGTGCTGAGATCTCTGGAGGATCCGGCGACGCTGAGTGGTGTGTTCGACGCGCCGGTGAGCGCGCGACGTCGCTGGCAACGCAGTCGCGGGCTGCTCCTTGCGACGCTCCTTGTCGTGGCAGCGGTCGCCACGTGGACATGGGCCGCCAGGCAGACACGCAGGGACGCCGCGCCGCCGGCGGCCGCGCCTGCAGCTGTGGCGGCGCCGATCAGCAGCCAGTCGCTTGCAGTGTTGCCGCTCGAAAGCATCGGCAATGACGCGCGCGCGCGCGACGTTGCAGCCGGCATCGCGTCGGAGCTGGCGAATGCGATGACCGGCGTTCCTGGTTTGCGCGTGACGTCGCTGGCCAGCGCGACGGCAATCCGCGATCGTCTGCGTGCAAGCACGGATCGCACGCAACCCTTGGACGTGGCGCTGTTGCTGGAAGGAACGGTCCAGCGCGAACGAAACACATTGCGGGTCACAGTGCGGCTCGTGCAGGCAGCGCGTGACTCCACGATGTGGTCGCAGCTTTTCCAGGGTCGTGCCGACAGCGTGCTGCAACTGCAATCGACCGTGGTGAGCGGCGTAGCCGCTGCCGTCGCGGCTCGCTCAGCGCGAAGGTAGCGGCCCCACAAAACACAGCCGCGTGTTCGTTCCGCGCGAGTAGTGCAGCTCCGGTTTCACGTTAGGCAGCGTGATCCCGGCTGCGGCGGCGAGCGTGTTCACCTCGAATTCCGCCTCCGCGTCGGCCAACTTCCACGGCGGGTGTGAGATCGGTCCCCAGTACAGCACGCCGCGTGATATGGCGAACGCCGTGTCGCGGTCTACGAGAAATGCCGCGAGCGAGCCGTCCGCTGGCAGCGACGGTTCACCAGTCGGCCCATATGTCGCTACGAAATCAGCGGCCGGCG
Source organism: Gemmatimonadaceae bacterium (assembly GCA_036555845.1). Lineage (GTDB taxonomy): Bacteria > Gemmatimonadota > Gemmatimonadetes > Gemmatimonadales > Gemmatimonadaceae > DASYRX01. The sequence goes on from DATBKN010000216.1 coordinate 8,366, forward strand.
CGAGCCGTGATGCTTTACGATGCGCCACCATATGATGGTGCGTGCCGCGCTCCGTCAGCTGCATGTGCGCGTACTCATACGGGGTGTGAAAGACCCAGCGCGCTACCAAAGAACCGAGCCAGCACGCCGCGTCGATGCTGAAGAAGTAGACACCACGCCGGTCGGGTCTCCCCTTGCTCCCTGCCAACCGCACGTACGTGCGGACGTTGATCTCCGGGAAGTCGCTCGTCCCTGGTATCGGTGGGAAAAAACGAAAATGAAGGTCCTCCATGTGCATCGGCACCAGGGAGAGCCAGGCCTTGCCATCGAACGTGTCCAGTTCGAAGTTAGGCGGCACGTGCCGGCGCATCTCGTCAGGCGCCAATGGCCACGATGCGAAGAGCAGGTGCCGCCACTTTTGGAACATCACCCAGGTGCACGGCGGAGGTGCGGCGAGTGTGGTGGCTGACACCTTTGCTTAGATGTGGTGGATGGGAGGCGGAGCCTTCCTAACGAACGCAGATAATCCTGCCCAAATCGAGTCACTGCAAGGCAGCTGTGCGGATGCTTCCCCTCGATTCCGCAGTGCATCGGCCCTCCCCATCCACCTAACAGGAGGGTAGCCATGCACCAACCGCTTCGGCCTCTGCCTAAGCTTACACCTGTGCAACCGGCCGTCGAGCCGCGCTACATCGCCGGTCTGCTCGCGATGATTATCGGCATTCAGATAGCGCTTGCCCTCGGCATCCTCTTTAAGTGGTTCCCGATACTGCGCGCCCAGCCCGACCTCTTCACAAACCCACAGCACCTCTTTCCGTTCATCCAGCAGCACCAGGGACAGTGGCGCGGCGCCATGCTGGCCGGAGTCGTCTCATCCGCGATCGCGGTGCCGCTATGCGTATACCTCATCCGCTATTTCAGCAAGGACAACGCGATCGACGAGGCATCGCTCTTCATCGGAGTCGGCGGCTTCATGTTCGACATCGCCGCCACGGTGATGAGCTTTCTCGGCACGCTCTGGCTGGCGCGGGAATACCCCATCGATCCCAAGCTCGCGGAGTATGTTTTTCGCTGGTCCAAGGCATGGAGTGACGAAGGGCTGAAGACGATTTCGTTTCTCGCCATCGGCGTGTTTACGTTACGAATCGCCTGGATCATGCACCGTGCGCCGGGCACCGGTTTCATCCGCGTGACTTCCTGGTTGTTCGGCCTGGTGATGCTCATGATCGGCGTTATGGACTCGTTAGGCCGGTTCGACCTCGGCGAGTATGGTCTTGTCAGTGGATTCGGCCATGTTTTGTACTCCCTCTGGGGCTTATCCATCGGCTACTGGTTCTGGTTCAAGGCCCCAGCTCGCTCAACATTCCTCACGCACGGCGACAGCGATTTCGCGTAGCAATTGACCGGACGGGGATTGACGGATGCCTGATATGCCGGATCTCGCGGCCAGGATCAACGCCCACACAGGCTCGCACTATCAAGTAGTGCGCGAGATCGGTCGAGGCGGGATGGCCATCGTGTTCCTGGCCTCCGATCTGCGCCATGGGCGCCAGGTCGCCGTCAAAGTGCTGCGGCCGGAAGTGTCCGACGGCGTCGCCGCCGAGCGCTTCCACCGCGAGATTCGCATCGCGGCGCGCCTAACGCATCCGCGCATCGTGTCGGTGATAGACTCGGGCGACGCCAACGGCGTGCTGTATTACATCATGCCCTTCATCGACGCGCCGACACTGCGCGAACATCTGGTCGGCCACGGCGCGTTACCATATGCCGAAGCTGCCGGCATCGCACGCGACGTCGCGCGCGCATTGGCCCACGCGCACAGTTGCGGCGTCGTTCACCGTGACGTGAAGCCCGAGAACATCATGCTGCCGGGCGGCGAAGCCGTCGTCACCGACTTCGGCATTGCGCGCGCGTTCGAAGGGGCTGGCGGAACGGCGCTCACCCAGGTTGGAATGGCCTCGGGGACGCCGCTCTACATGAGCCCGGAACAGGCGTTAGGCGAGTGCGACGCGTCCGGCGATGTTTATTCGCTTGGTTGCGTCCTCTTCGAACTGCTAGCCGGACGGCCGCCGTTCGAAGGACACAACGCCATGTCCATCCTCACCCGACATACCGTTGAGAATGCGCCGCATGTCAGCGCGATCAATCGCGAAATCCCGAGGTGGATGAGTCAGCTCGTTGCGCGCTGTCTCGCAAAAAAACCGGAGGATCGGCTTAGCGCGGCGGAGCTGGAGTCGCTGCTCGACCCGGCAAAGAATCACGCGGCCCTAACGAGCCTGGCGCCCCCAGCCAGCGACAGAACCGTGGCTGTGCTTCCCTTCTCGGATCTCACCGCAAGCTCGGGCCATGCGTATCTCTGCGAGGGCATCGCTGAAGAAGTGTTAACAGCGCTCGCGAATGTCAGCGGTCTGCGAGTCGTGTCGCGCGCATCCTCGTTCGCGCTGCGCGACTCCACACTCAGTGCGCACGAGAAGGCGCGCCGGATGGGAGCGACTTCGCTTCTCGAAGGAAGCGTGCAAGCCGCCGGTGATCGCCTGCGCGTCAATGTGCGGCTCTCCAACTCGGCCGACGGGTTGCAGATCTGGTCGCGACGTTTCGACGGCAGCGCAGAAGACGTCTTCGCGATCGAAGATCAGATCACGCGCGCCGTCGTGGACCAACTGCAACCTGAGTCGCAGGTTCAGAGCGTCCCGCTAGTCACCGGGCCGACGGCGAATATCGACGCACATCGCTTGTACCTGCGCGGCCGTCAGGCACTGAACGCCCGGACGTCGGCACGACTGCGCGACAGCATCGGCTTCTTCACGAGCGCTCTGGAGCTGGACCCTGAGTTCGCCCTCGCGCACGTGGGCGTTGCGGAAGCGGAGCTGCTGCTCGGCGTGTATGGTGTAAAGGCGCCTAACGAGGCGATGCCGGCGTCGCGCGCTGCAGCCGATCGCGCGCTCACCCTGCAGCCGGGACTCGGCGAAGCCCTGGCTGCGCGCGCCACGACGCTCGCTGTGTTCGAATGGAATTGGGCGGAAGCCGAGCGCGATTTTCTCGCTGCCCTGTTGCGGCGGCATGCGCCGCCGAGTGCCGCGCAATGGTATGCCTTGTACGTGCTCGCTCCGCAGGGTCGCCTCGACGAAGCGCGCGAACGGCTCGAGCACGCTCTGCGTCAGGATCCGCTCTCGCCAGCGCTGACGGCTAGCCTTGGCCAGATCGCGCATTTCGCGCGCGAGTACGACTCGGCGACAGCCTATCAATCGGCGGCGATCGAGCTCGCCGCGGATTTCTTCCCCGCGCATCTCTTCCTGGGTCAGGCGCTGACCGAAATGGGGCGCGCGAACGACGCGATCAGATCACTCACAACCGCGCTGGAGCTGAGCGGTCGAAGCTCGGAAGTACTCGCTGCGTTGAGCGCCGCGCATGCGAGCGCCAACGACCTGCCCGCCGCAAACGACTTGCATCGGGAGCTTGTCGAGCGTGCGGCAACGGCGTACGTCTCGCCGGTCCTGCATGGTCTCGCGCTCGTTGGACTCGGTCGACAGGAAGAGGCGCTGGACGCACTCGAGGCGGCTCGCGACTGCCATGCCGCCGACCTGATTTGGATCGCGGCTCGGCCAGCATTCGAACCAATCGCGCCATCGGCGCGCTTCGCGGCCCTTCTTCGCGAGATGGGCCTGCGCAACTAACGCACTCCATCCGCCGGGACCTCGTGAGGCCGCCGTTAGGAAACTCTGGCAGGTCAATTCGCGTCTAAGCCGTGCGAGAACCACGTGCGTATACTGCAGCGGCCACGACTGGTTTGGCGCTGACAACGTGAGGTCTTCATGCCGTCTAGTGTAGTTCGAGCCTTCCGGCGCTTCTCGGCGCTTTTGGCGCTAGCGATGGCTCCTGCCATTGGCGCCCAACAAACGATGGACGCGCCGGGTGCGCGAACTTTGCCTGTTTCGCGCGCTGCGCGGGCGACGGGGACGATCCGACTCGACGGCAAGCTGGACGAGCCCGCGTGGGCCGCGGCGCCTGTGACCGACGCGTTCACGCAGATCGACCCGGAGGAAGGGCGTCCGGCGAGCCAGCGCACCGAGGTTCGCGTCGTCTTCGACGACGACGCGCTGTACGTCGGCGTTAGGCTGCACGACAACGGGCCAATCAAGGCGCGGCTTGGCCGCCGCGACATGGACCTGGGCGATTCCGACTGGTTCGGCGTCATGATCGACAGCTATCACGATCATCGTACGGCGTTCGGCTTCGACGTGAACCCTGCCGGCGTTAGGCGCGACGAGGTGAAGACGATCGACCAGGACGACAACTCCTGGGACCCCGTCTGGGACGTTGCGACCGAGAGTGACAATGCCGGTTGGACCGCGGAGTACCGCATCCCATTCAGCCAGCTGCGTTTCAGCGGCGACAGCGCACAGACGTGGGGGATTCAGTTCGAGCGCATCGTCGGACGGCGCAACGAATACTCTGTGTCGACGTTTATCCCGAAGTCCGAGCGCGGCGGTGTGCCGAAATACGGTCACCTCGAGGGCGTGCAGAACGTGCGTGCCAGGAAGCGGCTCGAGCTGCTTCCATATGTGGTGCAACGCGCCGAGTACGTCGATCCGGGCCCGAATCCATTCCGCACGGATAAGGAATTCTTCACAGCGGGTGGCCTCGATCTCCTCTTCCGCGCGTCGTCGAACCTAACGCTGAACGCCACGATCAATCCTGACTTCGGCCAGGTGGAGGTCGATCCTGCCGTGGTGAACCTCGGCGTGTACGAAACGTTTTTCGAGGAGAAGCGGCCATTCTTCGTCGAAGGCAGCGAGATCTTCGCATTTGGCGCGAATGGAACGAGCGGCGGCCAGTTGTTTTACAGCCGGCGCATCGGGCGCAATCCCACGCTCGCCGGCCCCGGCTCCGCCGTCGACGTTCCCACGAATACGACAATCCTTGGTGCCGGAAAGCTGTCGGGCAAGGTCGGCGGCTGGTCGTTAGGCGTTCTTTCCGCGCTCACTGCGAAGGAACAGGCGCGTGCGATGATCAACGAGCCTGGTCTGCCCGGACAGCCTGGCCGGACGATCGTCGACAAGACGACAGCCGAACCGTTGGCGAGCTACACGGTCGCACGTGCGCGCCGCGAATTGCGGAATGGTCAGACGTTCATCGGCGGCGTCTTGACCTCCGTGCAACGCGAATTGGACAGTGACTTCGCTCGCGGCGTGATGCACAAGTCTGCGCTGGCCGGTGGCTTCGACTTCAGTCACGAGTGGTCCAATCGGACGTGGGCACTGACCGGCGACATCGAAGGAAGTCGAGTGGAAGGCTCTGCCCAGGCGATCACGCGCACGCAGCGACAGTCGAATCACTTCTTCCAGCGTCCCGACGCGGACCATCTGGACTACGATTCCACGAGAACGTCG
>DATBKN010000217.1:0-4459 GCA_036555845.1 Gemmatimonadaceae bacterium
AGCCCCTGTCGTCCTCCGGAGGAGCAGCCGTTCCAATAGGACAGCCGCGGCCCACGCCCGTAGAATGCCGCGATGATGAGTTTGCTCTTTACAGTCATCTCGTGCACGGCGCGGTGCGCATAGTCAATCACCTTCTCGGGATGACCAAGCGCGAAACTTCCATCCATACCGGGCCCTTCGTGCCCCGTGTCAGTGTTCGCCGTCGCATAGCCGAGCGCGAGGGCGCGCGCCATGAACGGATGCCAGATTCGTCCCGACCACACGCCATTGCCGACCGCTTGAAAGTTGCCGTTCCATCCAGTCAGCGGCATCCAGACCTCGAACTTGATCTCGGAATCCTTCGTCGGCCTAACGGTGCCGGCGACTCGACAGAAGGCCGGAAGCCGATCGTACCCGGGTACCAGACCAGGCACTTCGTCAAACGGTCTTTCGGGCCTGAATGCTCCGGTGCTGACGGACTCCGCCAGCGTGATCGTCGTGTTAGGCAAACGGAGTGATGCCATCTCCTTGCACGACGCCGCGGTCGCGCGAGACGCCGCGGCTGCAACGAGGTTCGTCACCAGGACACACGTCCGCAGGACTTTGACGTTCATCATGTGGAGCTCCTCGGAGGCATCGTGGGATGTCGTGCGGTTTGCCTAACCAATGGCGTTCATGGATTCGCTCGCCACGCCGTGAGCAACTCTGCTTCGCCGATGCCGAGCCTCGTTAGGATAGTAGTTGCAGAGCGCACGGCGAGCAGGTCCCGGAGCGCCGCGCGGCCAAATCGGCGATCGATGTATCGCACGATCGAGGCGGAGAGTGGATAGTTCGCTTGATCGCTCCACACTTCGGCCAACGAGCGTGGAGCGAACCCCGCATTGAGGCGAGACTGCACTTCGCCGGCGTAGTCCACGTCGAGCATTCCCGAGATGTAGGTGGCCAGCCCTTCAGTGAACCATTGCGCGTTCACCATGCTGCCGAGGTTCGCATGTTGCCCCACTTGCCCGTGCAGAATGTGCACGACTTCGTGCGCGAGCACGTTCCTGATGTGCGTTGTGTTGCTTGCACTGTGACCGCACGCGTCGCGACTCCAAATCCGCGGCGACAGGAGATCGAGCTCCGTCGCCCACGCCGCAGCGATCAACCAGCACTCGGCCTGGAACGACGGGAACTGCCAGCCGACGCGAAAGCGATCGGTGAGCGAGGTGCGATCGGGATAGATCGAGATTGTGTATGGTTGAAGCGGGGAGGCATTGAAGAATCCGGTGGCGATACGCTCGCCGTTCCGAATGGCGTCGCGCACAAATGGCACGATATCCGAGTCGGCACGAACGGCGCGAATCGACATACCGTCCGCTGTGACTGTGAGCCACTCATCAGCGGGCGCGCTGCTCATCGGCTCTCGGCAACTCGCCGTGACCGCGAGTGCAATGGCCCTAACGAGGACTGATGGTCGCATCAGGCATAGGACGTTACTCGGGTCCGCGCCTCAGCGCACAGCGCGCCACGACGAGTGTTGGTACAACCTCCATGCGCGACCGCTCCATTGATAGAGGAATTCTTTCCCCATTGTCACAATCCCTACGCCGCCAGCGGCGGCCGGCGACCTGCAGCGCAATTCCACGGTAAGTCGCCCTTCCCACACCTCGTCACGCATGCCGACCACTGGTGCCGTGACCCTGGCGAGGAGAATGCGAGGCCCGGCGACTCGGTCAACATCCTTCGGGCAGATGGGGACTACCGCACTGTCACCGTCCTCGGTGCGCACCAAAGACGCCTCGAGGCCGCGCGCAAAGGCGGCGGTAATCGCCGCTGCCTTGGTCGCTGCCAGAGCAGCGCACGCCGCGAGGGAGGCGCTATCAACCAGCGGATGGGCCGGATCGCAGAGGATCGCCGACGCTACCGCACCGATCGGGTGGCGGCGGCTGGCGCGTCCGGCCTCCATCGCCAGTAATTCCAAGGAGGGCATGCCGGTCGAGTCTACCGCCTGCGCTGAGAGTCCTTCGCACGGGCCTGCCAGGCCGACGATGATCACGACAGCTGTTGGCGAGGCCGCTCGGCGCGTCATGGCAGCTCGGTAGTCGCCCAACGGCTAAGCAGTAAGCTGTGCCACAATCCACTGACGCCGCCGCGCGCGAAGCGAATGCAGCGGCAGCCCACAACAGTCTGCGCAATGCATTGTTAGGCTTTGCACGGCTAAAGGCCGGAGGAATGTCCCCCCGGCCTTCGTTTTAGTCGCGAGCGTAATAATCGCGCGGCATACCATCAAAACGCCCCGATTGTAGACAACACTTCTTGAAATCGGCGTCCCGAACCGCACGGACAGAGGTCGTTACGACCGAGCTTTTCGATGAGCTCCTTATCACCGTGGACCACGCGCATTCCCCGTTTGACGCGAGTCTCGCTCAGGGAACCCCCGGCGTCGCTTGCTACTGCGCTCGAAAGCAGGGGGCGTCGATGTCTTGGCGCTGTTTCGCCATACTGCCTCCTTGCAAGAGTGAACCAGCGGAAAGTACCCAGGCAAAACGGCTCTGTGGAGTGCCGTCAGCGGCGGTGTGATACTAAGCGCGTGGCGGCAATTTTAGCGCAGTGGTAGTTGTCTCGCGCAGCCTAACTCCTAAGTCTGAAGCGAGAGAACGTCGGGAAGTGGCAGCGAACGACTGGTCATGCCGTGAGAGCTCGCGACACAATTCTCAGCTTGATGTGAATGCATACCCGAAGATCTTCTCATCACAGCATCTGGACCACTGAGCCACCGACCCAATACAGCTTTCGCGTTCCACGCCCGCGTTCCGCTAGATCCGCACTCGCGCGATTTCTCCAGCCAGCTGATTCTTCACGCGATACGTCAGCAAGCTCGCCGCGCCCACAAGACCCGCCACCAAACCCCACCAGATCCCCACGGCGCCGTACCCTAACGCGAAGCCGAGCAGCGCCGCGATCGGCACACCTAACACGAAGTATCCGACGAGATTCATCAGCATCGGAGCTCGCGTATCCGCCGCGCCGCGCAGAATCCCGGTAGCGACGACCTGCGCACCATCGAACAGCTGAAAGACACCGGCGATGCGAATCAGCGTCGTCGCCAACGCCACAACGGCCGGCTCGGACGTAAACGCGCGCGCGAGCCACGGCGCGCCTAACAGAAAGGTCAGCGCCGTCAGCGCCATGAAGCCCACACCGATCACCAGCGACCCGCTCGCCTCACGACGCGCAGCATCCACGTCGCGCGCGCCGATCGCACGGCCAACCAGCACAGCCGCCGCCGCGGAGACACCGAGCGGCACCATGTACGTCAGCGCCGCGAGCTGCAGCGTCACGTTATGCGCCGCGAGAGGCACAGTCCCCAATAGTCCCATGAAGAGCATCGCACATCCGAACCCTGCGGCCTCGAGAAAGATATGCAGCCCGATCGGTATTCCCACGCGCAACATCCCTCTGATCTCCGGCCACGCGATCGCCCCACGCTCCCACGGATACAGCTGCGGCCACAGCTCGCGCACACCAGCGCCAAACAGCACGGCCACCAGCAGCCAGCGCGCAATTGTCGTCGCCCAGGCCGCGCCGACGGCGCCTAACGGCTCAAAACCCCAGTGCCCGAAGACCATCGCCCAGCCAAGCGCAGCGTTCAGGATGTTGGCGACGATCACGGATATGATGATCGGCCCCACGCGGTGAAAGGCCTGCAGCGTCTGCCTGAACGCGATGAAGAGCAGAAACGCCGGCAGACTCGGAACCACGGCATGGATGTATGCAGCCGCCGTAGGCACGACCTCAGGAGGCTGCCTCGCCCACGTCAGCAGTGTCTCCGCTGGCCACATGAGGAGCGCCGAGAAGACGCTCACGCCCGCGACGATCACGACGCCGCGCTGAATCGCCAGGCGGCTCGCCCTAACGTCCCCTGCCCCAACGGCCTGCGCTACGAGCGGGTCGAGTACCATCACCACACCCTGCGCGAAGAAAACGACAGTCACCCAGTAGAAATTGCCTAACGCAACAGCCGCGATCGCCGCGGGGGACACGCGCCCGACGAGCAATACGTCGACGGTTCCCATGAGCATCACGCCGAGCTGGCCGAGTACGATGGGGACTGCCAACCGCTTGACGTCGCCGAGCTCGTGACGCGTCGGCCAACGCCATGCCGGTTTAAAAGGGGTCTGACCCCCTTTTACTCCCACTCGATCGTCGCGGGCGGCTTCGAGCTTACGTCGTACACCACCCGGTTCACTCCCTTCACCTCGTTGATGATGCGGTTGGACATGCGCGCGAGCACATCGGGCGGGAACGGAAACCAGTCGGCAGTCATCCCGTCCGTACTCGTGACGGCACGCAACCCCACGACGTTCTCGTACGTGCGGAAGTCGCCCATTACGCCGACGGACCTAACGGGAAGCAGCACGGCGAAAGCCTGCCATATTTCATCGTACAGCCCGGCCTCACGAATCTCTTCCAGATAGATCGCATCCGCTCGCCGCAG
>DATBKN010000218.1:0-1655 GCA_036555845.1 Gemmatimonadaceae bacterium
ACGGCCGCGAATCCTCGGCGCCGGGATTCGAGTAATATGACGATCGACAGGCAGCGAGGTTGCCGATGATTCGCCGAGTCGTTTGGTGCTCCAGTGCCTTCACATCACTCGTCGCATGCTCTCCAGCGGCCGTGCCTAACGCAAGTGACGCCATCGCCCTCGTCGGCGCGACCGTGATCAACCTCGACGGCCGCGCGCCGATCGCGAACGCGACGGTCCTCATCAGCGGCCGCCGCATCGCAAATGTCGGCACAGCGGGCGAGACACGAGTCCCGGAAGGTGCGACGCGCATCGACCTCTCAGGCGCGTACATCATCCCAGGTCTCTGGGACATGCACACGCATCTCTCCAAGACGCGCGCGTCGGCGCTGTCGGTCCTGCTGGCGTACGGCGTGACGTCCGTGCGGGACATGGGCGGCGAGATGGACGAGCTTTTGCGCTGGCGCGACGAGATCCGAGCGGGCGATCGCATCGGGCCGCGCATGCTGATCGCGGGTCCGTACCTCGAGTCACCAGCCAACGTTCAGCGTCAGCGCAGCACACCCGCGGCCGAGATGGCCGAGCCGGTCGAGCGCACGCGCATTCCGATCGCAAGCCGCGCGGATGCCGAGCGCGTCATCGACTCGATCAAGTCGCGCGGCGTGAATCACGTGAAGATCCGCACGGTCGCCTCGCTGCCGGTCTACCAAGCCATTGCTGCGGTGGCCAAAGAGCGGGGCCTCCCACTCGTCGGACACGCGGACGCTTTTCCGTTCCGAGAAGTCGTGCTCAGCGGTCAGCGGAGCGTCGAGCACCTGTCGCTGCCGCGGATGGAGGGACTGTCGCCTAACGAGCGCGCAGCGCTGTTCGCGCAGTATGCGCGCCAAGGGTCCGCACTCGTCCCGACACTGGTGACGGCGTACGGCTCGCTGCTGCTCGAGCCCTCGGTGCAACGGCGCTTATTCGACGCGGCGACGTCTACAGGCAATCCGCACCGGCCGCGCATCTCCAAGTTCCTCGAGATCGATTGGCGCGAGCAGCTGAGCGAACGCGACTCGTCCACGCGCACGTATTTTCTGCGACTGGTCCCACCGATAATCGGGCGCCTGCGCGAGATGCGCGCGGCCGGAGTTCCGCTGATGACCGGAACGGATATCGGCGTCTTGCCGCTCTACCCGGGCGAATCACTCCACGACGAGCTCGATCTTTTCGTTAGGCAGCTCGCCATGACGCCGCTCGAAGCCATCGCGGCTGCCACGCGCTTACCGGCGGCATTCGTTGGCGTGGGTGACTCTTTGGGCACGATCGTACCGGGAAAGATCGCCGATTTGGTGGTGCTCGACGGAGATCCCCTTGCAGACATTAACAATGTGCGCCGCGTTCGCGGCGTCATGCTCGGCGGACGCTGGTTCGATCGCGCGGCGCTCGACGCGTTGCTGGCCAGCGCCGCCCGTGCCGAAGACGGTCAGCGCAACGACTGGATCCGCTGATCGATCAATGGGCCTCCTTCTTGCCCACCGTCTGGGTGCTTGTTGAATGAAAGCGCAGGATGGGTAGCATGGGACTTACGCTGATCGTTACAGAGCGTCTCGATCCGCACGCAGAAATCATAGAGAAGGAACTGGCACGGCGCGGGCACGAGTATCTGCGACTTGACATCGAGGATTGTCCACAGC
>DATBKN010000219.1:0-8975 GCA_036555845.1 Gemmatimonadaceae bacterium
GATGCCGCTGCACGGCGACACGTCCTCGAAGTGACCGTGCGCTTGCGAGGAGGTGGGCATTCCCTCCGCAGCTAGCACCCGCAAAGCACTCGCGACCCCCGCATGCTATCGCATGCGCACGCTCGCTGCGGGTGACGCTGCTGCGGGAACGCCCGCCTCCTCTAAATCCACGGCACTTGCAAAGCCGCCAGCCGCTGATCGATCGCGGCCTTATCGAGCCACCGTCCACGAATCATCACGCCGCTGATCGCGTGAGCATTCGCGATGTCCCGCAACGGGTCCGCGTCGAGCATTAACAGGTCCGCGCGTTTACCGGCCTCGATCGTTCCGAACTCGTTCGCGGCGCCGAAGTACTCACCCACGTTGCGCGTGCCGCTCAGCAGTATCTGATACGGCGTTAGGCCCGCCGCGGCCATCTGCTTCATCTCGCGGTGAATCGAGAATCCCGGCACGTTCCACACCTGCGGTGCGTCGGATCCCATGAGGAACTTCACTCCGGCGTCATGCAGCTCCTTCATGAGGCGTCGGCGAGCCGCGACGAACGCCTGTCCACCTTCCAGCGTCCACCCCTGCGAGCGGAAGTTGCGCAACGCGGTCGTCCACTGCGCGCGAACATTCTCAGGCCAGTACTTCATTTCCGGCCACGCCAGCATCTCCTCGAGGTCCCCCACCGACTGCGACTCCATGATCGTCTCCGTCGGGACGACCCACACTCCATTGGCAACCGTCGCGCGCGCCAGCGGCGCGAGTTGGGACCAATCCAGCAGCGCTACGAGGTTGCTGCCGAACCATGCGCTCGCCGGCGCGCTGGCGCGTTTGTCTGCCGCGACCATCGCTTCGAGGTAGCCGTCCAGGTGATCGATCGTGATCTGTTTCACCTCGATCGCGCGCCTAACGCCGACATCGGCGGGAACGTGGCCCCCGAACGGGATGCCGAGGCGAGTCGCCGTCGCCGCGATGGAATCGTACGCCACGCGCGGAATGCCCGGGTGGATCTTGAGCAGGTCATAGCCGGCCGCTTTCTGATCACGCACCATCTGCATGCCGATTTCGGGACTCGTGACCGACTGCCCGTTGAACGAAGGCCCCGTCGTGTAGATCGTCGGACCGAAGACCTCGCCGCTCGCCGTCATGTTGCGAAGCTGAAGGTGCAGCGGCGACCCGAGCATGCCACGAATCGTCGTCACGCCGTTCAACGCGTACAGCGCCAGCACCCGCGTTGCGTACTCATTGACCGTCTGGCCACCTGGGATGTGCGCGTGCATCTCGGCGAGACCTGGAATGATGAACTTGCCTTGCGCATTGACCTGGGTAGCGCCGCTTGGAACCTGCACGCGGGACGACGGGCCCACTTCAACGATGCGATCGCCCCTAACGATTACGGTGTGATCGCTGAGCGACCGCTCGCGATCCATTGGGATCACCGTTGCATGCGTAAACGCGATCGTTTGTGCCTGGGCGTACAGGGCAAATGGCGCCGAGGCGGCGAGAACGAGCGAGGCAAGGAGGCGCATGATTCGAGTCCGCAAGGTGAGACGATGCCGCAACGAGAGATTGTTGCGAGCAGGCAATCTGTCGTGGGCGCCCTCGACTCGGGTAGGACTGAGCTGCGTCTACCCTAGTAGGGAAGAAATCGCCAGTAGCCGAGCACCGCCGCCACGACAGCCGCCGCTATGGCGAATGCAGCGTCGCGCCATCGATACGGCCGGCTCGCGCCCGCTCCCAGGGCGACCGCGAGTGCGGCGCCTAACGCTACGAGTGCCGCCACGGCGAGAATGCCGCGCACGACCTGCACCACTGGCGCAAGCTCCACGACAGTCGCGCCTCCGTGCTGCGCCCCAACCAGAACGGTGACCACGAGAGGCAATGGCGACAGCGCATACAGCGCCACGGCCAATTGCGTGAGCCGCCGTGGCCACGGACGAGGTACGCGTGCCGCCGTCCGTCGAATGCGACGCCATAGCAGCGCAACGGCAGTTCCGAGCGTAACCAACCACGCGGCAAGAAATGAGCCGCCTAACGCAACTCGGTGCAGCGTGCTGTTTCCCCAAACTCCCACGCGGTCGAGACTCAGCCCGTCGAACAAGCGCCCGCTCGCGTGCATGCGATCCACGCTGCCGTCCGCTGCTCGATGAAAAGCCACGTACATCCCATCGTGCGTCTGGAAGAGATCCGGGTCCAGCGCAACGAGAGGCATCGCTTGCTCGCGATGCAGCACAAGGCCGCTCGAGTCTCGAGTCACGAGCACATCACCCATTGCGAGTTTTGCCAACTTCTCGAAGCTGCGACTCGAACCCATGTTGATTCGATAGCGGCCGACGTATGGATCGATTCGCGCTTGCGCGGTAACCGACGCCGCACGACCCTCCCAACGCGCGCCGAGCAGAGCTTGCGTGAGCTCATCGAGGATGCCAGACGAGATTCCCTCGCGCGCATCGAGCACCGCGTAAAAACCAAAGCGACGTCCAGGCACGAGCACGAGCGCCGAGTGGTGGCCTCGGCTTCCGGTGTGATAGAGGACGCGTTCACCGGCGATCTCGCTCTCGAAGAATCCGAGCGCCACGCCAGGCATCGCCGGATTCGCACTCCAAATGCGCGCGTGCATCACGGCGACAGCCGCCGAATCGAGTATACGCGCCTTGCCTAACGTGCCATCGTTGAGATGCGCAGCGACAAAGCGTCCCATCTCGCTGGCTGTTGTAACAAGCGAGCCGGCGGGGTACGGAATCAGGCGATAGCGCATCAGCGTCGTGTCGCCGGCAACGAGCGCCCGTGAAGCGGCGGGGAGCGGCTCCTCGTATGTGCTGTGCGTCATGGCTAGCGGCTCGAAGATCGATTTCGCCACGTACTCGCTGAAGCGAATGCCCGCGATGCGCTCGACAACGAGTGCGCCTAACGCGACGCCCAGATTCGAATAGTTGACTTGCTCGCCGGGCGCCCTGCCGAGCGTGGGAGGATGACGTTTGAAGTAATCGGCGAGTGACGTCGCAGTTGAAGCGACGCGCTCGATCGTGCCAACGAATGAGTCTTCAATCCCTGCTGTATGCGAGAGCAGTTGTCGCATTGTCACTCGCGGCCAGCCGCGAGCTTTAAGACCGAGCTCGGGGAGGTAGTCGGCGATGTCGCGGTCGAGGTCGAGCTTCCCTGCCTGCACCAGCTGCATCGCCGCGGTGGCGACGAAAAGTTTGCCGACCGACGCAGCACGAAAGAGCGTGCGATCGGGATCGACAGGGCCCGAGCTGCCGGCGCTGCCATAGCCTTTGGCTAGTACGATCGAGTCACCGCGCACCACGACCACTGCCGCTCCAATGAGGCCATCTATGCGGGCCCCCAGGACGCGATCGGCGGCTCTGGCGAGATCGACGCTGTCGCCACGGGCCTGGACCGCCAGCGCGAGGGCAGCGAAAGCGACGAGCATGGCCCACACTATGCCAAGGTCGCTATATCGTCAAGTACTTTGCGCCAGAGAGTCATAGCCCAAGCCTTCCATCCCCTATCCTAGCACTAGCCCCTAGCCCCTAGCCCCTAGTTCTACATCCTCCCGTACTTCTTGAGCGCCGCGATGAGGCGGTCGCGCGGCAAGCCGTACACGCGCAGGTAGTTCGCTCCCGTCATCGTTTCCGCGGCGAGCAGTGCGTTCAGGATCGATTCTTCGGTCGCCTGCACTGTCGCCCAGAACAGCGGGTTGATGTCCCCGTTAGGCAGAATCCGAACCTGTTCCACTCTGTCGGACGTGCCAACGTTCGGATTCGCGGTCGAAAAGGCGATGAAGATGTCGCCTGACGAGTTGCCGCCGACGCCACCCATGCGGCCGATACCTAACGAGACTCTCGTCACCAGCCGCTTGAGCTGGTGCGGGAGGAGCGGTGCGTCCGTCGCCACGACGACGATGATGGAGCCCTGGTCCTCATCCGGCAGCGCCGGAGCCCCACCACTCGTCGCACCGATATCGACACAGCGCTGTCGTCCGCTTGCAATCGTCGTATCGCGCGTTGCGATGCACGACGTCAAGTCCGGAATCTCTTCGCCCACGGGTACACCGGCGACCCGCAAGTCACGTCGTGCGCCGTAATTGCACTGCACGAGCACACCCACGGTATACGTCGTCCCGCGAACCTCGGCTTTGCGCGAGGCCGTCCCTATTCCTCCCTTGAAGCCGTGGCAGACCATACCAGTCCCGCCGCCAACGGCGCCCTCCTGCGGAACGACGCCACCGCGCGCGCCGTCCAGCGCGGCGATGACGTGCTCGGGCCTAACGTGGAATCCGTTGATGTCGTTCAGGCCGCCGTCATACGTCTCGGCGACGACAGGCAGTCCCCACGGTTGCAAGCCCGGCTTGCCAACCTGCCACCGGAGGATCGCGTCACGCACTTCGCCGACCGAATGCGTGTTCGTGATCCCGATCGGTCCCTCGAGAAAGCCGCTCTCCTGCACCCACGTCGTGCCCGTCATCTCGCCGTTGCCGTTGAGCGTGAACCAGGCGCTGAAGACGGGATCGTTGCTTGTTTTTCCGCGCGGATGGATGACGGTCACGCCGGTACGCACCGGCCCCTTGCCAACCGTTAGGCGGCCGTCCCCCGAGATGAGCGTGGTGTGACCAACCTCCACCCCGGCGACATCGGTGATGGCATCGAGTGGACCGGCCGTGCCGCCGATGGGGATCCCAAGGTCACGAGCGCGCGGCTTGGCCGCTTGCGCGTGCAACCCTGACACGGCTGCGAGCAGACTGAGCCCGACCAGGCGCGAGAAAGACATGGAACACTCTCCCGATTACGGTAGCGTGGTTCACGACCGCCGTGATCTTGAGGCCCGTCGCCGAACCTGTCGAGAGTGAATCGCGACGCGCTCACGCGTACTGGAGTACGAGGATGAGCAGTATTGCCGCGAGAACGAAATAGCCTGTGCTGCTACGCATGGTCCGAGTCTCCTTGGCCTCTGGCCTTGACCTCTGTTCTGTTGGACACGACACGCGCACAAGCGTTAATCCCCGACGCAAGTGAATGCATCGGGGATTGTGATACATGCGGTCGATTTTCTTACGGGGTGTGCGGCTCGGGAGGCGTCGTTATGCGTTGAGGCTCTTGTTCTCGCTGACGCAATTCAGGAGTCCATCCCGCGTCTAGCTGGCGCGGTGACTCGTCAGGCGGCCCGCTGGCCGGCGACGTTTCGCTCTGCTCCCGCCCTTTGAGATGCCGCAGCAGCAGCGCCCCTGCGGCCACAAGACCAACAGCAGCAGCGAAGGTCAGTTTCACGGCAGCTACGCGCCACATCCACTCCGGCACGTGAATCCGAAAGTCGAAGGTCCACATAAGGATCCCGAGAATGCCGGCTCCCAGACCGGCACCCATCAGGACACGGCCCGCGAAGTGCGCGAACCCGCTGCGACGCATCGTTAGCTCACTCTGCCCAGCGCTCTGCCTAACCGCTCAACGACTTGATCGATCTGCTCGCGCTCGATGATGAGCGGCGGCGACATCGCGATGATGTCTCCCGTGACGCGGATCAGCAGATTCTCGTTGGCGAAACATTCGACCATAACATCCATGGCCCGCGCTCCGGCCTTACCGTCGCGTGGCGCCAGCTCGACCGCGCCGACGAGACCGAGGTTGCGCACGTCGACGACGTTCGGCGCGCTGCGCAGCGAGTGCACCGCTTCTTCCCAATACGGCGCCAGCTCCGCCGCTCGCGCGAAGAGCCCTTCGTCGCGGTACACGTCGAGCGTGGCCAACCCAGCCGCCGCCGCCAGCGGGTGACCGCTGTACGTATATCCGTGGAAGAACTCGATCCCCGCCTCGACGGCGTTGACGACTGACTCGTAGATGCCGTGCCTAACGAACACGGCGCCCATCGGCACCGCGCCGTTCGTGATCCCCTTGGCAACTGTCATGATGTCTGGCTGCACGCCGAAGTACTCGGCGCCGAAACTCGCACCCAAACGCCCAAAGCCGGTGATCACTTCGTCGAAGATCAACAGGATGCCGTGCTTCGTGCACAGCTCGCGCAGGCGCTCGAGGTATCCTACGGGTGGTACCAGAACGCCGGCCGAGCCGGCAACCGGTTCCACGATCACGGCAGCGATCGTGTCGGCGCCATGCTTCTGCACCAACGTCTCGAGCGAGTCCGCCAGCTCCCTGCCGGCGTTCGGCTGGCCACGCGAGAACGCGTTGCGCGCGAGATCGTGCGTCGCCGGAAGGTGATCGACGAGTGGCAGCAGCTGCGCCGCGAAATGCTTGCGATTGTTCTCGATGCCACCGACTGAAATTCCGCCGAAGCCGACGCCGTGATAACCGCGCACGCGCCCGATGAAACGCGCGCGCCCAGGCTGGCCGCGTGCGATGTGGTAGGCGAGCGCAATCTTGAGCGCCGTATCCACTGCCTCGGAACCCGAGTTGGCGAAGAAGACATGATCCAGATCGCCGGGCAACATCTCGGCAAGTCGCGTCGCGAGCTCGAAGCTCCACGGATGACCCATTGAAAACGCCGGGGCGTAATCCAGCGTCGCGGCGGCGCGTTGAATCGCGGCGACGATCGGTTCGCGGCAGTGGCCCGCGTTCACGCACCACAGACCGGCCGTCGAGTCGAGAATCCGCCTACCGTCGGACGACGTGTAGTACATCCCCTTCGCCTCGACGAGGAGGCGCGGCGCCTTCTTGAACGCGCGATTCGCCGTGAAGGGCATCCACAGCGCCTCGAGATCCAATTCGTTAGGCGTCGTTACATCGAGCGTGACTGTCATCTGGGTTCACTCCGGGCCGTCGCCGGCCCCTAACGATTCGCTTCGGTTGGTCCGTCCTTCCTCTGCCGCCGCTTCCGATTCCTCTTCTCGCTCGCGTTCCTGCACCTCGCGCTCGATGGCGTCGCGCTCGGCACGATAGCGTGTATACCACTCGCGCGTGACCTCACCAGCCAATTCGCGATTCCCCAGCCCGAACGCCAGCGCCATCGCCAGGGCAACCGCGCCAAAGAGGATCGCGAATGCCGTAGTCACAATATCGGTTGCGATCCCCAACTCCTGAAGCGCCATGAACACCGCGAGCATTACGACGCCCCAGCGGCCCACGCGCGCCAAGGTCGGCCCGCCCTGTACCGCACCGGCTGACGCCATGATCAAGCCGCCGGTGAAGCGGCCCAGCACGATGCCGACGATCATGATCACGATCGCAGACATGAGGCTCGGCAAGTAGCCCACGAGCTCCGCGAATACGGCCGCCAGCGACTCCAGGCCTAACGCGTTCGCCGCCACCATGATGACGGCGAACATGATAAACCAGAAGAGAACTTTTCCGGCGACGCGAGTTGGATTGAAGTGCGATCCTGAATGCTCGATCGCTTCCATGACGCCGCCGCGCTCGAGCGCTTGATTCAGTCGCGCGCGCCGCAGCAGCCGCTCGGTCGCTTTTTCGGCGAGCTTGGCGAGAAGATAGCCCGCGAAGAGAATGACGAGAGCGCCCAACAGCGCCGGCACGATCTCGGCGAGCTGCAGGAACGATGTGCGGAGACGTTCTAGAAATGTCACGGCGACGCGGGGGACAGTGTACGGCTCCCCAAATCTACGACCAACTGGGGGATGGAGGGTTAGGGGTAGGGATAGGGATAGGCGGGGTTAGGGATAGGGATAGGGATAGGGATAGGGATAGGTGAGGCGACCACGCTTCACCTACCTCTATCTCGGACCTTACGGCTCAATTCCTGGTCCCGCGTTTTAGATCGAACAGCGCGCTCCGGTGGCATTTGGGGCACAGCAGCCATTCCCGCCGGCGCGCATAGCCAAGGCCGAACGACCCCCCGCCGATGGCTCGGGTCGTGAGCGCAGCGCCATCGCGCGGGCACTTGGCTGCCCCGCTGCGCTCGTACTCCTCGCGGATCTGCCGTTGTTCTGCTGGCGTGAACTGCGCGGTCTCTTCGCTCATTCTCGCGCGAGCCGCTTCATTCGCCGCATGACGGGCCACGACGGTCACCTGAAGGGGCGGGGTCGCCTAACGTGGGACTGGAGTCTGGGACGCTCGCGCTCACCGACCCCACGGGACCGGAGTGACCGTGAGGCCGCATCCCGTGCCACGACGTCGTCTGCGGGGTGGTGCCAGTCGTTAGGCTCGAATGGGGGACGGTGCCGATCACCGACTCTCCGGCTAAGGCACGACGGTCAGTACGAACGTTGCCGGGCCGATGCCGTCGACGGTGACGCCAATGATCGACGTTCCAACGCTGACTGGCGTAATCAGGCCGGACGCCGAAATCGTCGCGACGCCAAGGACGCTACTGCTCCAGACCACGGTCCGACCGGTGAGCGACAGGACGTTGTTCGCCGCGTCACGGGCCACGACCGTCGCCTGGAGGGCCGGGTCGCCTAACGCGATACTGGAGTCTGGGGCACTCACGCTCACCGACGCCACGGGCACTGGAGTGACCGTGAGCAGGAACGTCGCCGGACCGACGCCATCGACGGAGACGCCGATCGTCGCGCTGCCGGCTGCAACGGCATCGATGAGACCCGACGCCGAGACGGTGGCCACACCCGTCGCACTGCTGGTCCAGACGATCGTGCGCCCCGTCAGCGGCAGGATGTTGTTCGCCGCGTCCCGGGCCACGACCGTCGCCTGGGTGGCTGTTCCCTCTACAAGGTTAGAGTCAGGGGCCGTGACGCTCACCGACGCCACGGCGACCGGCGTGACCGTGAGCAGGAACGTCGCCGGACCCACGCCATCGACGGTGACGCCAATGGTCGACGTTCCCGCGCTGGCTGGGGTAATCAGCCCGGACGCCGAGACCGTCGCGACGCTCGGGTCGCTACTGCTCCAGACTACGGTCCGACCGGTGAGCGGCAGGATGTTGTTCGTTGCATCCCGGGCCACGACGGTCGCCTGAAGGGCAGGGTCGCCTAACGCGATACTGGAGTCCGGGGCGCTCACGCTCACCGACGCCACCGCGGCCGGCGTGACCGTGAGCAGGAACGTCGCCGGACCGACGCCATCGAC
>DATBKN010000220.1:0-2024 GCA_036555845.1 Gemmatimonadaceae bacterium
CTTTGCGCATTGCTTCGCGCAGCGCGCCGATCGCTTTCGCATCGCCGATCTCGGACAGCGCCCACGCGGCCCTGGCGCGCACGCTCTCGCGCGCGTCAGTGACGGCGCGGATCAACCCCGGCGGCGCCTCGCTCGGCTGAATCTGTCCCAGCGCCCACGCCGCCGTCCCACGCACCTCGGCGCTCTCGTCGCTGCCGGCCGCTTCGCCTAACGCGGTCACGGCATCGTGATCCTCGATCTCGCCGAGCGCCCACGCCGCCGCTTCACGGACCTTGGCGCTCGCATCGCGACGTAAGGCCTGCGCGAGCGCCGAAGCCGCGCTCGACGCGTCCATGTTACCCAACGCCCAGACGACCATCTCCCGCGTGTCTTCGTCCTGCTCCGTGCGCAGCACGCCAGTCAGACCCTCGATCGCCTCGCGCTTGCCGATTTGACCTAACGCCCATGCCGCCGCGCGCCGCACGCGCGGCTCGCGATCGCTGCGCAAGACTCTGAGCAGGTCTTCCACGGCGTCGACGTCTTCCAGATGACCCGCAGCTCCCGCCGCCGCGATACGAACCACATCCTCATCGTCGCGCAGCGCGCTGCGCACCGTCGCCGTCGCGCGCTTGTCTCC
Source organism: Gemmatimonadaceae bacterium (assembly GCA_036555845.1). Lineage (GTDB taxonomy): Bacteria > Gemmatimonadota > Gemmatimonadetes > Gemmatimonadales > Gemmatimonadaceae > DASYRX01. The sequence goes on from DATBKN010000220.1 coordinate 617, forward strand.
GATTCGGCCTAACGCCCAGATGGAATTGCCGCGCACGCCGTTATCGGGATCGCGCGCGCTCCGCAGCAGCGGCTCGACGGCGACCTTCGACTGCACGAGCCCGAGTCCTAGCGCAGCTGCCTCACGCGTGGTGCTGTCGCCTCGTGTCAGCCGCTGGATCAGCCGCTCTTCGACGATCTCGGCGTCCACGCGCCCGACCAATCGTACGGCCAGCTCTCGCACGCAGGCGTTCGGCGACGCCAGACTGTCGATGAGGACGGTGATCTCACTCAGGAGCAGCGAGCCGCGCGGGAAAGACGCCACGCGTGAAGCCGTTTCCACTCCCAGCGGCGTCGACGGCGCATCGTACCACATGCGCCCGCCCCAGCCCGATGCCGCTTCCGCCGTTAGGCCGCAGACGACAGGCGGAACCTCGCGCAGTGCAGCCAGCAGTCCGAGAACATTGCGCACCGCAGGCTGATCGCCGCGCTGTGGTTCGGCTGCCATCCCTGGCGCGCTCGGCTCGCGCGCCGGACTGGGGACGGGATGCGCGTTTGTGATTCCCCAACCAAATAGAGTGCCGACGAGGAAGAGAGATAAACGAGGCATGAGTCTACTCCGAACCAATAGAGTTGAAAAATCAGCACTGTTAGGCAAATGCTGGCGCATGTCGTGCTTGGAGTGCTTCAGGCGATGGTTGGCTACGGCGACGGGCGTGGGTTGGGCCATGGCCACGGCCACGGGCCGCCACCCTTCCCCGCGAGCGCTTCGACGACAACGGCGCGCACTTGCGGGTCGCGCGAGTCGATCAGCCGAGCCAGCGCCGCCGAGGAACGTTCCCCGATCGCGCCTAACGCACGGATGTAACCCATGCGCAGCTCTTTGTCCTCCTCGCGATTGAGCGCTTGCTCCAGCGCGCTAACGGTTTCCGGGTCCTCGATCCTGAAAAGCGCCCACGCCGCGATCATGCGCACGTCCTTGTCAGCATCACTGAGCGCGTTGGTGAGCGCACGCGGCGCGCTCTTCGGCGACGAATTGCCAATCGCCCAGATGGCGAGCATGCGCAGGCGCTTCGACTGTGAAGAGATCGCGTCGCCAAGCGCGTCGACAGCCTTCTCCGCATCGAGATTCCCCAACGCCCATAGAGCTGTCTCCTTCACTTCGTTATCGGCATCGCGACGCGCGGCTTCGACGAGTGCGTCGACAGCGTTCGCGCGGTCGCCACCGTGCGCGAGCGCCCAGGCAGACATCTCTCGCACGTCGGAATTCGAGTCGCGACGCAGAGAGATCGCGAGCGCATCGGTGACGTCGCTGCGGTCTGCGTAACGAGAAAGTCCCCACGCGGCGACGCGTCGCAAACTCGCGCTCGTATCACCGCGCAGGACCGAGATCAGGAGAGTCGGTCGGTCGTCGCGTGTGGTATCCTGAG
>DATBKN010000221.1:0-2231 GCA_036555845.1 Gemmatimonadaceae bacterium
CCGTTCCAAGCGAAGAAGTCATCAAAGAAATCCTGAGTGTCGCTCAAACTCTCAGCGCCGTGCTTGGAACGGCACTAGGTTTGTGATATGACGCTGCGACTCCGATTAGCCATCGGACTCACCGCGATTGCCCTCATATTCGCTCTGCCGGTCCTGCTCGCAGTCCGCGCGCTGGACCGCGTGCGCGCGGAGACGGCTCGCGTACGTGATCGCGAGTTCTCGGCGACGCTCTTGATGGGCCGCATGCGCGAGAACGCCAAAGCTCTGGCGCAGGACGCTCAGCTGCTCGCGCTATTCCCGAGCGACACGACGCGGCAGACCACGGAAGAGCGCCTAACGGCGCTGAGCGATCTCGCTGATTCGCTCTCGCGCATGCTGCGGCCGTCGGAAACGGCCTCGCTCAAAGGCGCCATCCGCGACGTGGCGCTGCGCGTCCCCAGCTTATATCGCCTCGCGTCAGCGGGACGCACGGTATCGGCTGATTCGTTGCTCGATCGCTCGCTGACTCCCTCGATGGTCGCACTCGATGATGCAGTCGCCAACGTCGAGAACCGGTTGCAGGAACGCACCCAGAATATTGTCGAACTCCTGCGGACCGAAGCACAAGTCGCGCGCCGCAATTCGGCGATTGGCCTTGGCGGCGTCGGTATCCTCGCGTTGTTGATTGCGATTTGGCTGGCGCGCTCGATTGGCCGTCCTGTCGCTGAGCTGGATTACGGCATGCGCGCCGTCGCCGAAGGGCAATTCGATTATCCGCTCAAGCTCGGCGGCAACGGTCGCGACGAGTTCGGGCGTCTCGCGCGCAGCTTCCGCTCGATGGCGACGCAGCTGACCGAGCTCGACCGGCTGCGCGCCGAATTCCTGAGCGTTGCCTCGCACGAGCTGCGAACGCCTATCAACGTGATCCAGGGGTACGTGCAACTATTGGAAGAAGAGACGTACGGACCGTTGTCGGCGGCCCAGCGCGACGTGCTGCGTACCCTCGATGCGCAAACCGAATCGCTCGGCCGACTGGTTGGACAGCTGCTGGACGTGGGCCGCTACGACGCGGGCGGTGGCAAGCTGGAGCTGCACGCCGTGGACCTTGGTCACTTCATTCAGCGTCTGGACGACACGTTTAGAGTACTCGCCTTGCAGAAAGGCGTCGAGTTCGTGGTTGAACGTGGCGTTCGCCTGCCGACACGCGTCTTGTGGGATGAAGATCGCATGAATGAAGTGTTAGGCAACTTGCTGTCGAACTCGTTCAAGTTTACCGATCGCGGTGGTCGCGTGACGCTGGTCATTCGATCCGAGGGCGACCGGGTCCAGATGCAGGTGCGCGATACCGGCGCCGGCATCCCGGCGTCGCAGCTGCAGTTCATCTTCGAGAAGTTCTATCAGGCCGACAACCAGAACCGCTCGGCGCTCAAGGGCGTAGGACTCGGTCTGGCGATCGCCAAAGGCATTGTCACGGCACATGGAGGCACGATCGGAGTGGAGAGTCGAGTCGGTGAAGGAACGAGCTTCGTGATCAACCTGCCCGTTCGCGGGAAGACGCGCCTAACGCCTGCGACCGGCCCGCAGCCCGCCGTGGCTGAGGAAGAGGCCTAACGATGCGACGCGGAGCACTCCTCCTCGGCGCGTGGTTGCCCGTCGCAGCGATCGCTTGTCATCGAGCGGCGCCGGCGCCGCTCGTGCAGCAAGCGCCCACACCGGCACCGCCGCCGATTTCCCCTTGGCCGGGAACTCTCGCCAATGCTGAGCGCGCGACCGCGCAGGGCAGGTACGACGAGGCCGATGCGATTCTGGCGAAATTCGCGCTCGAGCATCCAGGGAGCCCCGAGGGGGCAGAAGCCGATTTCTGGCGCGCGATGTTCAGGCTCGATCCGTTCAACACGAAGGCGTCGCTTCGCGATGCCATGACGGCTCTGGATTCATACATCAACGCGGGGCCGGCAACGGCCCGTTATGCGGAGGCGCGCATCCTTCGGCGTCTTCTCGAGTCGCTCGACTCGAGCCGCACGCAATTGGCGGCGGCGCGCGCCGCCGCCGACACGCGAGATCGCGTGCGGGACGAGGAGATCCGCAAACTGGGCGACGAGCTCGATAAGACGATGGCAGAGCTGGACCGGATTCGTCGCAGGCTCGCGCAGAAGCCTAACAACTAGGAGTCAGGCGGCTGGACAGTAGGAGCCGGGAGCCAGGAGAAAGGACGCCTGGCAGCTAGCCCTTATAACTGATCTTCCAGATCT
>DATBKN010000222.1:0-13946 GCA_036555845.1 Gemmatimonadaceae bacterium
TGCGGCCATCATCGGCGCCATCCTGTCGATGCTTGTCGTCATCGTCTTCCTGCGGTCGTTCCGCAAGACGTTCATCATCAGCGTGTCGATCCCGCTGGCGATCCTGGCGACGTTCGTGATGATGGGGATCGGCGACCTGACACTGAACATCATGTCGCTCGGCGGCTTGGCGTTAGGCACCGGGCTGCTGCTCGACAACGCCATCGTGATGCTGGAGAACATCTACCGGCGCCGCGAAAGCGACGGTCTCGATCCGGAAGAAGCCGCGCACGTGGGGGCGGCCGAGGTGACGAGTCCCGTCGTCGCGTCCACGACGACGAACCTGGCGTCGGTGGCGCCGTTCCTCCTCATCACCGGGCTCTCGGCTCTCATCTTCCGCGAGCTGATCCTGACAATCTCGTTCGCGATCCTCGCGTCTCTACCGTTGGCGTTGACGCTGATCCCGATGCTGGCCGCGCAACTGGGGAAGATTCGTTTCAAGAGCGGCCTCGAGAACTTCCGCCCGCTGCTCGCCTTCGAACGCGGCTTCGATCGCATGGTTGGTGGCTATCGCAGACTCGCCACGAGGGTCGTGCGCCGGCGCTGGGTTCTTCTCGCTGGCGTCGCCGGCCTCGCCGTCTGGGCCTGGATCGCGTCGCGCACGTATCCGACCGAGTTCCTCCCGCAGGTGGATGACGGCACCGTCAGCGCGAATCTGCGCATGCCTCCGGGAAGCACGCCGCAGCAGTCGAACCGGCTCGCTCTCGAAGTGGAACGCATTATCGGCGAAATGCCGGCCGTGCACAGCGTCTTCACAAACGCGGGCTCTGGCCGCGGCGGCATGGACATCCGCCTAACGCCGGCCGGCGAGCGGAACATGTCATCGGATGAGTGGGTGCAGGCGCTGCAACGCCGTATCGACGACGCGGGGTTCGCCGGCTCCCGTGTCTTCGTGCGCCCGCCGCGAATTCGAGGCCTGCGCACCTCGAGCGCCGGGACCGACGTGTCGGTGGCGATCGTCGGCGACCAACTCGAGCAACTCGACGCGATTGGACAAGAGGTCACGCGCCGGTTGCGCGGCGTGGCGGGCCTCGAGAACGTGCAAGTGCAGGCGGAAGAACCGCGGCCGATGCTGTCGATCGCGCTCGACCGCGAGCGGGCGCGGAACTTGGGGCTCGATGTATCGGCCGTCGGCCAGACGGTGCGCACGGCGCTCGACGGCACCATTGCCACTCGTTATGCGGAGGCGAACTTCGAGTACGACGTGCGCGTCCTCTTCCCGAAGCACAGGTTCGCCAGCGCGACCGATGTCGGCAGCACGCTGCTCTTTCCAGGAGCGAACAACACAGCGCCGGTGTTCCTGCGCGACGTCGCCGATGTGCGTCACGCGGTGACGCCGGCGACCATCCGGCGCGAGAACCAGAACCGGCGCATCGAGGTGAGCGGCGACGTCATCACGGCCGTCGCGTCGATCGGCCAGGTCACGGATTCGATCCGCAACCGGCTCGCGGACCTCACCTTGCCCGACGGCTACGGTATCATCATCGGCGGCGAGCAGGAGGCCATCGAGGACGCCAATTCGCAGATGGGGCTCATCATCGTCCTCGCGATCTTTCTCGTCTTTGTCGTGCTGGCCGTACAGTACGAGAGCATCCTCGACCCGCTGATCATCCTGACCGCAGTGCCACTGGCGCTCATCGGCGTCGTGGCCCTGCTGGGCATCACTGACACTCCGTTCTCGGCGCCTGTCTTTTTGGGCATGATCATGCTGGCGGGCATCGTGGTGAACAATTCCATCCTGCTGGTGGAGTTCGCCAACAACTTCCGGCGGGAAGGGGATCACTCGCTGCAGGAGGCGGTGATCGAGGCAGGCGTGGTCCGCATGCGCCCCATCCTCATGACGACGTTCACGTCCCTCGTTGGCGCGCTGCCACTGGCGTTAGGCTTGGGCCAGGGCGGTGAGTTGATGCGGCCCTTGGCGATCGCGGTCGTGGGCGGCCTTGCCGTGTCCTCGCTGCTCACGCTTTTCGTGGTACCGAGCTTCTACGTGATCCTGCATACCGCCGGTGATGCCGTGAAGCGCTTCTTCGTCGGCGACGCGCGGCCGCGTGAGATGGAGGCCGCTGGGGACTGAGTGTCTCGTGGCGAGCCCAGCTTTGTCTGGCTACCGCCGCTGATCAGGCCGGGCAACTGTTCGTGCCTAACGCCCTATCGCCACCAATATCCTGGGACGAGTCGACTGAAATTGGAGATGATGCGTCCGAAGTCTTGACAAGCGTAGGACTCGGACGTGCTATTGGCCGATAGCCGGCCGCGTTGTGGCGGCCGAATCTCCAACCGGAGGACTTGTGCGAACACGTCGTAGGATTCTCAGCATCGCCGTCGCCGTGATGCTCCCTCACATAGTGTGGGCGCAGACCCGCGTGATCACCGGAACCGTGACCGTCGCTGGCAGCACGGTCCCGGTCGCGGGGGCGATCATATCGGCGGAAGGTTCGACCGTGGACACGCGGACGGGAAACGACGGCAACTTCCGGATCACCGTACCTGCCGGTGACGTGACGCTCATCGCGCGCGCCCTCGGATACAAGCGCAGCTCGCAGATCGTGCGCCCGACCCAGACCACTGCAAATTTCACCCTCGAGCGGGACGTCTTGCAGATCGAGGGAGTGGTCGTGACTGGCCAGGCCACCACGGTCGACCGGCGCAGCGCCACCACGGCTGTGGCGCAGGTGTCGGGTGACGCGATCAGCCAAGTGCCAGCGCCCACAATTCAGAATGCGCTGCTGGGTCGCGTCAGCGGCGTGAACCTGCAGTCGAATTCCGGTGCCCCTGGCGGGGGCATCCAGATGCAGGTGCGTGGAAACAACACGATCCTCGGTTCGTTCGACCCGTTGTATGTGGTTGACGGCGTCGTGTACTCGAACGCGCGGATCGCCAGCGGGCGCGGCTCGATCTCGGCCGCTGCCTTCGCGACGGCCGAGGATGACGCGGTCGACCGCGTGGCGGACATCAACCCGGAGAACGTGGAGTCGATCGAGATCATGAAGGGGGCCGCCGCATCGTCGATCTACGGCTCGCGTGCGGCGAACGGCGTGGTGATCATCACGACGAAGCGCGGCCAGCTGGGTGCGCCGCGGGTGAGTGTGCGCCAGAAAGTCGGCGTGTTCAAACTTGCCAACTCGCTCGAAAGCCGGCGGTTCACGCTGGCAGAGGCGACCGAAAAGTACGGCAGCGATATCGCTCATTGGTTCAGCGGCAACGCATCGCCCTACTTCAACCACTTCGAGCAGGTATTCGACAATAATCGCCCGTCGTACGAGACATCGGCGGACGTGAGCGGAGGCAACGCCAATACGCGCTACTTCGTCGGCGGTACTTGGAAGCACGACGAGGGCATCGAGTTGAACACCGGATTCGGTCGGCAGAACCTCCGCGTCAACGTGGATCAGTCGCTGAACGACAAGTTCGAAGTGCGGGTTTCGACAGAATTCAACCGCGCCACGCACGACCGCGGCTGGAACAACAACTGCAACAATTTCGCATGCCACGGATACGCGTTCGCCTACACGCCGAGCTTCGTGAACCTCAAGGCGAGGGACGCGAACGGCAATTTCCTTCAGCCCGACTGGGGCATCCAGTCCAATCCGGTCCAGACGACGCAGCTCGCGGAGAACCACGAGGAGACGAACCGGTTCACGGGTGGACTGTCGGCCAACTACGATGCGCTTAATACCGTGCGCCAATCGCTGCGCTTTGTTGCCGCGGCCGGACTGGATGCGTTTCAGCAGAACAACAACCTGTGGTCGCCTAACGAGCTGTTTTACGAGGCGCCGCAGACGTTGCCCGGCACGGCCATCGAAGGCGACGGGATCAGCCGGCTGTTCAACTGGAACTTGAACGGCATCCACAACTTCGCGGCGAGCGGAGGATGGTCGCTCAACACGTCGGCGGGCGCGCAGTTCGTGGAGGAGTACCTCAACACGAGCCGCATCACGACCTCGAATCTCGTGCCCGGCCAACGCAACGTCGGCCAGGGCACGAACACCACCGGCACCGAGAACCTGACGAAGAGCCGGACGATCGCGCTGTACGGTCAGGAGGAAGTGCGATTGTTCGACGAGCGGCTGTTGCTGCAAGCTGGCATGCGCGCCGAGCGGACGAGCAACAACGGCGACACGCAGAAGTTCTTCATTTTCCCGAAGTTTTCGGGCTCGTACCGGATCATCAACCTCCTGGGAGCGGGCAGCGAGATCAAGCCGCGTATCGCCTATGGCGAGACCGGTAACCTGCCGATCTTCGGCCAGAAGTTCACGCTGCTCAACACGCCGCAGCTCAGCGGCCTGAACGGATTCACGGTGGCGGGCGCCTCGGGCAGCCCGACGGTAGAGCCCGAGCGCGTGAAGGAAATCGAGGTGGGCATCGACGGGCTCGGGATGGACGGACGCCTAACGTGGGAGCTCACGGCGTTCTCGCGGAACACCACGAACCTGCTCCTGCAGCGTGTCCCGGCACCATCCACGGGCTTTACGAGCCAGGTATTCAACGGCGGCAAGATCGAGAACCGCGGATTCGAGGCGGTGTTCGGTCTCACGCCGATCCAGCGTCATGACGCCGTGTGGGTGACGCGCGGGACGTTCACGCAGTACACCAGCGAAGTGAAGGATCTTGCCGGCCTGCCGCCTTTCCGTCCACCCCTCTCCGGCTTCGGCGGACTCGGTGTGACCTTCATCGAGAAGGGCGAGCCGCTCACGCAGATCATTGGCCGAGACTTCGACGCGAACGGCGAACGCACCGCGACTGACGTCAAGCTTGGGAACTCGGCACCGGACTACAGAATCGGTTTCGTCAACGAGGTCTCATACAGGGCACTGCAGTTCAATGTGGTCCTCGACTATCAGCACGGCGGGGACATCATCAACCTCACGCAGTTCCTCTATGATGACTCCGGCCTGGCAGCCGACTACGGCTCGCCGGATTGGGAATACCGGATGAAGGGTTACAACGGAGGCGTGATGACGCCTTACATCGAGGACGCGACGTACCTCAAGCTGCGAGAAGTGCGCGTCGGCGTGGACGTCCCGAAGCGGTTGCTGCGATTCGGGAACGTCAATCTCAGCCAGGTGCGGATAAGCCTCACCGGTCGCAACCTGGTTTCGTGGCAAAAGTACTCGGGTCTGGATCCCGAGGTCGCCAACCTCGGCTCCGCAGCCATCCGGAATAATCTCGACGTGTCCGCCTATCCACCGAACCGCAGCTTCTTCCTCGACATTTCCTTGGGGTTCTGATGAATATCACGACTGGAGACCTGCCTGTGGCGCGCCATGCCAGCCGCCTCGTAGCGGCGTTGGCGGCCGTGATGGGAGTGCTTCTGCTCTCGTCATGCTCGAGCCTCGATTTAACGAATACGAACGCGCCCACCTCCGACGCCCTGACGGATGCGCCGTCGAGAGCCGTGCTGGCGCGAACAGCCATCGGCATTCAAACGCAGACGAACGTTGACCTCGGGGCGCAGATCCAGCAGTGGGGGATCTACGGGCGCGAGGGATGGAACCTGCTGGGCAACGACCCTCGTGAAACGGGCGAGGAGATCAGCGGACCGCAGGATCCGGGAGGCCGTGCGGGCGGTGAATGGGGGGGCAAATACGCTGCCATACGCACGATCAACGCGTACCTAACGGCGTTAGGCAATTCTTCGTTGTCCGACGCGGAAAAGGCCGCTTCGCGCGGGTTTGCCAACACGATCAAGGCGTGGCATCTGCACATGCTCGCCGTGCGGAGCGGCCCGACGGGCATGCCCATCGACGTCGATCGGCCGATCTCGGCCGAGCCGGCGCCGCTCGTTCCGTCGGCCGAGGCCAGCGAGGCGGCGTCCACGTTGCTCGACGAGGCATTCGCCGACCTCAACGCGGGAGCCAGCGAATTCCCGTTCAGTTTCGTCGAAGGCTACGCCGGCTTCGATACGCCGGCCACCTTCAAGCAGTTCAACCGTGCGCTGGCCGCCAAGGTACTCGTACACCGCGCGACGTTCTTCGCATGCGCGGCGTGCTGGGCGCAGGCGCAGACCGCAATCGCCGCGTCGTTCATCACGGAGACCGGGTCGCTCGCGACCGGTGTGTACTACGGGTATACAGGTGCCGCCGGCGAAGCAGCCAACCCCGTGACGGAAACGCTGGACAACAACCGGTACTGGGTGCACCCGTCGATCATCACGGGCGCACAGCTTCGTCCGAACGGACAGCCCGATCTGCGGCTCACTAGCAAGACCGCCCTTGGCGCGAAGCCACGAACGCTGAACAACCTCACCGGAACCTACAAGCCGGTGATGTACAACAGTGCGTCGGATCCGAGCGTCCCCGATCGTGGCGCCAACATTCCGTGGATCAACAACGAGGAGCTCCTGTTGCTCCGCGCGGAGATCCGCTGGAATACAGCGAACAAGGCCGGCGCGATCTCTGACATCGATCTGGTGCGTGTGAATGCGGGCGGTCTTGCGCCGACCTCGCTCACGAGCGGCAGCGCGGACAGCGATTTCATCACCGAGCTGCTGTACAACCGGCTGTACTCACTGATGTGGACTCAAGGCACGCGGTGGGTGGATGCGCGGCGCTACAACCGGCTTGCCACGCTGCCTCTCGACCGGCCCGGCGACGTGGTGCACCCGAACATGCTGATCCCGAGCGCCGAGTGCGATGCACGCGGTTTGACGGTGCCGTGTTCGATGTAGGCGGCGCCTGATCGATCGCACGACCCGGGTAGCACAGGAGGGGCCGGCGTCCCGTTAGGGGATGCCGGCCCCACGTGCACTGAAGGCGCGACATATTCTGCGACCGTGGTGGGCGGTGAGGTGGAGGCGGCAGGAAACTGAATCAGGGCGCCCCGCGCCTGCGCCGCATGATCCATTCGGCGAGGAGCGCGCCTAACAAGAACGCGCCGAGGATGTGAGGCAGTACGCGCGAGGCCGCGACTCCGGCGAATGCGCTCGGGACCGGGGCGGGGGCGCCAAGCTTGTCATACAGCGAGGCGAGCGGCGCAGATCCTGGATTTGCGTTAGGCACGGTTGCGCTGCGCATGGCGACGCTGGCGACGATGCGCGACCACCACGCGCTGTGCTCCGCGACGCTGTTCTCACCCCCGGCCATGCGCCAGCGCCACGTCTGATCATAGCCGACGCCGGCGACGCGACCGCCATAGTGGCGCCTAACAACAACCGTGGCGCGTCCGGCGCGCGTCTCGATGGCGATTGCACCGGGCGTCGCGCGAAGCTCGAGCGGGAAACGCGACATGCCGCGCCACGTCGTGTCGCCAGCCGCAGTGCCGAGGGGCGCCACCGCGCGTTCCGCCGCGCGCCAGGATCGCAGCGCGTTCACGCTTCGCGCGCGACTCGCGTCTCCGGCAAGCACGACTCCGCCCCCCTCGCGCGCAAAACGCTCGGCTCCCGGCGTTGTTTCCGCGGCCGCCGAGTCGAGCAGGACGACGGCGGACCAACGGCTCGTGTCCAGCGGCGCGCGCGATCCCCGAGCGACAACGTGTTCCGGTGAAATCTGCAGGCGCGAGTCTACGAGCCATCCGCGTTCTTCGAGCGCCGCGATGACGAACTTGGACTCCCATCCCGGCGATGCGATCACCAGGACGCGTCGGTGTTGGGTGGCTGCACCCACGCGCGCACGTGCAGCTTGTCCGCGCGCCGTTAACACGAGGTCTCCCTCGGCGTCGGGGATGTGCGACGCGTTCGTTAGGCCGGCGCCAGTCAGCGTGTCGATCGGACCGAGATCGTCGCTGAGAACGGGAGCGCCGTCGTCGAGTACGGTCGACAGGACGATGACGTCGCCCGACGGCTCCGGCGATCGATACGCCGCCACGGCGGTCACCGGGATGCGCGACGCGGACCAGGACACGCTTGCGCCGGCGTCGCGTAACGCGGCGAGCCACGCCAAGTGCGCAGCGTCGGGGATGGTGTCGAGCCTAACGTGCAGCGTCGGCGTGATATCTGCGCGCGTCCACCGTTCGAGCGCTCCAGCGAGCTGTGCGCCGTCAGTAATGGCGACGCGCGAGGGCGCCGGTCGCAGCGCGTTCAGCACCCAACCAGTTAGTGCCAGTGCAGCGATGGCGCGGAGGATGCGCTCGATACGCATGGGATCAGCGTGTGAGCGCGTACACGACGACGTTGACGCCGAAGCGCGTGTTGTCGATCGAAAAGAAGCGTTTGCTCTCCGGGTGGTAGTTCCACTCCGAGGAGTAGTCCTTGCTGCTGTACAACACGCTGATGCGGCCGTTCACGACGACAGCCTGCAAGTGCTTGTGGACCAGGTTGTCCCCCCAGCCGTTGAGCTCATGGCTGGTGGTTGGGGGACCATCGGCAAAACGAAACACGGTTGAGTACAACTCGTGCTCGTTAGGTAAATCGGCCAGGACGCCGCACGTGCGTCGCAGCTCTTCCGTCGCGGTCTTGTGGAAGACGCCGTCGATGTCGTGGTTGTGATCGTCCACAAAAAGGAAACCGCCACGCTCGACGAAGTCGCCCACATTGCGCCGCTCGCTCTCGGTGAAGCGAACCGGGAGATGCCCAGTGAGATAGAGAAACGGGAAGCGCAGGACGTCGGGCGACGAGAGGGAGACAATCGCCGGCGTGGGCGAGACCTTGATGGACGTGTAGCGCGCCACCGAATCGGTGATGTTGAGGCCGACGAGCGACGCGCTATCCCAGTCGCCGGACTCGTATTGCGCCGTTGCCCAGACGAATTCAGGCGCGGTCACTCGAAACCACTCCAGCGTGTATACGACCCGGACGTCGGCGCGCCGGACAACGCTCGCCGCGCCGCCAGAAGTGCCGCCGTTGCATCGCGTCCCGAGCGCAAAACGTCGATGGCGACGCCTAGTGAAGCGGCGAAGGTGGGCGCGGATGTGAGTGCGTCAACACGCAGTAGCGTTAGGCTGTCGATCCCGGCTCCCGGTTCCGCGAGCAGCCGATCCAAAGCCGCGTAAAAGCGCGTCCGGCGCTCGCGGATCGCGGCGATGGCGCTGGCGCGCGGACTTCTCTCGCCAGGATCGATCGCGTCGCGTTTCCCGCTCAAACGGATGCGCGCGAGGTCGATCACGATCTTTGGCGGCCGGCCGCGCAGATACAGCCGCTCAGCGGCGCGCGCACGCTGAATGGCCGCGAGTGCCGCGCGCATGTGCGGCAACGCCTGACGCGGCTCCACGACGCCGAGTCGGCGCTCCGCTTCCCACATGGCGTTGAATGCCTCGAGGAGCGGCGCGTTGATACCGATCACGGTGCCGTCGCCGCCCGCTTCTTCCGAATGCTGCAGATCCGGCTGGTTTGTCGCCGCGGACGCGGCGCGCAGCAACGCTTCGCCGGGAGGCAACGTGTCCACGTCCATGCCGGCTGTATCGTCAGGCTCCGGCTCGTCTCCCGTTAGGCGCGTGAAGATGATCGCGCCCACGCGCCGGCGCAGCCGCGCCTGCTCCCGCGCTATGTTGCTCGCCTCGCGCGATGCGTCGCTGCGTGAAAGCCGGCGCATGTCGCTGACGAGTTTCTCGGTCATGTTGATGAGCATGCGCTGGCTCAGCTCCGAGCGGCCGACGTCCGGCGGCGGCGCAGCCTCGACGGCAAGCGAGTCACCCTCGCCGCGCCGGAATACACGCAACGTGCGCGTCTCGGAGCTGCCTGGTTCGGCGTCGCGTGCCGGATTGGCGTCGCGCGCCACGGCGCGCAGGTGCACGACGTCACCGGGTTTGAGACCGAGCGTGTCGAGGCGCAGCGTCACAGCGAGTCGCAGGTGCTGAGCGCCGCCGCCTGAAGTGCGACCGATTGCAGTCGAGCGGGCGGTGAAGCGTTCGCCGTCACCCGAGCTGACGATCATCTCGAACCATCCCGTCGCGATACCGAAATCGTCGCGCGCAGAAGCCGCGAGTGTGAGCGAGCCCGTGCCGGACGGGAGCACCGTATCGCGTGCGGGCAGCTCGATCACAACGTTAGGCGCGGAATCGGCGCGTGGTTCGAGCGCAACGAGGCGTTCTGTCGGACCACTCAGGCGCAGCGCAATGGGACGCCGCGGCATCGTCACCTGTGCGGACCACGCACCGACGAATCGCAAATCGCTGCCGACGAGGGCGCTGACGCTCGTCGGGTTATCGATTGTGTCGGCGGCGATGCGTGAGTAGTTCGGCGGCGTGACGATCGCCATGAACGCTTGGCTGGGAGCGCCTGGACTGGCGCCCCCCGCGTTGGCGCGCGGGCTGAGAAGAGTCCGTGCCAGGAGCGGCCGGGTGATGATCTGCGCCACGATCAGCAGCGCGATCGGCACGGCCACGAGCCTAACAAGCGCGACAGTCACGGCTCGGCGCGCGGATGCTGCGCGCACGCGAGCCTCGAGGATGTCGCGGAATCGCGTCTCCGGCTGCTCGCTGAGTGCGACGAGCGCATAACGCAGCTCCGGCAGCCGCTCTTCCATCCAGAGAATCACGCGCCGACGCGAGAAGACACCGCGCCAGTGCCACAGCAGCGCCAGGGCCGCCACGGAGCCAGCCACGACGCCATACCTGGCGTGCAGAGTGGCGAGGGCGAAAAACACTGCCGCCGCTCCGATGACCGCGGCGGCTGACAGCGCCAGACGGATCCCTGTGACTCGCTGTGTGGTCGTCACGTCGTCACGCGTTCCCTGTTTCGCAGGACGTGCTCGGCCACGAGCAGCGCGGCGGCACCTAACGCAAGCCACAACGGAAAGCGTCCCGCGCCGGGGTCTGCCGCCGCGCTCGCTGGGGCAGCGGACAATGCAGCACGGCCTGCGATGAGGGCCGGGTGAAAATCACGCGCGCCCCCGCACGGCTCGACGAGCGTCCGCGCGATTGCGCGAAACCCGGCTTCGAGAGCCACGTCGCCAACCGCGTCGACAGGCACGGCGACATAGCGAATGCACCCGCTGCCGACCGCGTGCTCCGTCGCGGCCGCGGCGCCGTCCCCCCACCTAACGAGAACGCCGCCTGCACCCGGCTGCGTGCTCCGCGTGAACGTGGAAACGGACACGGCGCGCGACGTAGCGATGGCACCCTGCGTGTCGGCGGCGGGGCGCGTCTGCAGCGACGTACCCTCGCGCGGCCACACGACCAACACACCACCGCGTTCGGCCCACGCCGAGTCGTCGGCCGATGCTGCCGTGCGAACGATGCGAACTGTGGCAGGTGCGGCGCTCGACGCACCCAGCGCGGCGGCAACCGGATCGTCTCCGCTCGTGCGCACTTCCCACGCGGGCGCCAAGGGCTCGGTAGCCACTGCGACACGCACCATGCGAACCGGTCCTTCCCACATTGCCAGAAGTTTCGTCGTGGCCGAATCCTGTGACTCGCGCGCAAACGGCGAGACAATCACAAGCTCGGACTGGCGGCGCGCATCCGCGCGATCGGCGATCATGCGATGTGCCGCGGCGATCGCCGCGGAAAGCGATCCGCGCGCGGACGACCGTGCCAGGGCCCGCAGCGAATCTCGGCGTACCTGCCGCGCCGTTGAATCAGCCACAACAAACACCGCGCCGTCGCTAAGCATCAGCGCACTGTCGGCAACCTCGGCGATAGAACCGACCGCGCGCGAGACGTCGACGATCACCACGCGCGGCGGCGCGCGCCGCGCGATGTGCGCACCCGCGAGCGCGAGCCCCAACAGCGCCACGGCGGCAAGCCGCAAGAGGAGAAGGCCGACGTTCGTTAGGCGCCGCGAACGCAGCACAGTCAGCGGCGCTGCCTCGGGCACAAATCGCACCGTGGGAAACACGTCCTGCGGCGGCACGGTGCGCCTGAAGAAGTGCGAGGCTATCAGTGCGGCGCCAACGAGGCCAGCGAGACCCAGCCACAAAGGGGTGAGAAAGCTCACGAGCGCACCACGTCTCGCTCGCCGAACTCGACGACTCGGCGCACGACGTCGCGGACTGCGTCGCGCGTCGACGTCAGGCAATAGTGCGCGTTCATCGCGTGGAGCTCGGCGGCCAGGTGTGCGCGCCAATCCGCGAATGCGGCAAGATACGCCGCCCGATTGTCGTGGCCCAACGTGCGCCGCAGCGACGGCTCCTCTGGATCCGCGGCGAGAAAGGCACGCGCCGGCGGGTTCACTTCTTCCTCGGCCACCACGTGCACGGCGTACAATTCCGCGCCAGCGGCCGCAGCCACGCGCAGAGCGGCAAGCGCGCGCTCAGCATCGCCCAGGAAATCGCTGATGACCGTTAGGCGCGGCTCACCCGTGGCGCGCTCGATCAGACGCGGCAGCGAATCCTTGCCGCCGACCGAGACGGATCCGAAAAGATCGGCGGCGTCGTTAAGCAAGTCGCGCCGACGTCGTGCCGGGATGGCACGTTCTCCGCCGCGCGTCGCGACAGTGATTCCCACAGCGTCGCCATCGCCAAGCGCAACCGCTGCCAGGCCGATCGCCACCGAGCAAGCGTGCTCCCACTTCCCGTACCCCGTGACGGGAAAGCGCATCGACGCGGAAGCATCGACGAGAAGAGCGGTACGCAGCGCAGCGTGATCGTCCGCGATGCGCAGAAATGGCCGATCGGTACGCGCGAAGAGCTTCCAATCGAGGCGACGAAGATCGTCGCCAGGGCGATACGCTCGATACTCCGTGAACTCAGGCGATCGCCCGAGCCGTTTGGAGCGATGGGCGCCGGGATCGCCTGCCTGCACGCGCTGCTGCGACGGCCACGTTAGGCCCGCCAGCGCGTCGAGCAGCTCCGCATAGGGAGCCAGCGACATGGGGTCAGACTCCGCCATCATGGCGGAGTCCGACCCCGTTGCAGCTCATCTCATACGGCATCGCTCGCGCTCGTGAAGTTGAAATCGCGCGCCTTGATCGGGGGCACGACGATCGCACTGCCGGCGCTGCCGCTCTCGCTCGAGCTCACCCGCTCCGGCCGGCCAAGCATTTCCAGGTTGTTCAGCAAGAAGATCGGTGACTCGTTCCAGCGCATGTTCTTGATCGCGCGGGTCACCTTTCCGTTCTCGATGAGGAACGTGCCGTCGCGCGTTAGGCCCGTGAACAGGATCGTGCGCTGATCGACGCCTCGGATGTACCAGAAGCGCGTGCACAGAATCCCGCGCTCCGTGCTGCTGATGAGATCTTCGAGTGAATGATCTTCACCGAGCATCTTGAGCGAACCGCCACCGCCAAAACCGAAACCACCGCCGCCGCCAGCACCCGTCGGCTGCACGTTCTGCTTCTGCGCCCAAAAGCGATCGTAGTTCAGCGTCTTCACGACGCCTTTCTCGATCCACACGTTGCGCGTCGCCGGCAGACCGTCCCCGGAGAACGGCGCGCCCGGCGTGTCCGGATCCATCGGATCCGAGATGAGCGTGACGCGCTCGTCCACGACCTTCATGCCGATCTTGTTGCCCCCGCCTTGTTTCGAAAAGAAACTGCGTCCTTCGTCGGCGCCGCGCGCGCTCAACGAGCCGAAAATGAGCTGCACGAGATTGGCCGCGGCCGTGGGCTCGAGCACGACGGTATAGCGACCCGGTTCGATCGCTACGGCGGGTGTGGAACGACGCGCTTTGTCGACCGCCCGGCGGCCTAACGCGGCCGCATCGATCTTCGAGAAGTCATTCATGTTCGCGCCGGCCCATCCGCTGCCGGTTCCGTCCGGCGTGCGCACCGTCGTCGTTAGGGCCGTGCTCGTCGACCGTCGGTAGGCAAAAAGACCTTTGCTATTGGCAACCGCAAAAGCGTCCGAGTTGATCTCGAGGAAGCCTGTCGATACGAGGTTCGCTTCCTTTGCTACAGCCGTGATGGCGTTGATCGCCGCCGCACGCTGCGCGGCAGTCATCGCCGCCGTCGCATCGCTCCAGCCAGGCGCTGTCTGATACTGCTGCGGGCCAAGCTCCGGCATCGCTTCAGGGTCTTCCGGCGCCAGCTTCGCCAACGCTTCGGCGCGCTGCACGACGCCCTTCAGCGAGGCATCGTCGCGCGCGTTTGTCGTCGA
>DATBKN010000223.1:0-1914 GCA_036555845.1 Gemmatimonadaceae bacterium
GATCTGTCGTTACCTCGCGCTCGCATGTGCGGCGCTCGCACTGTTCGTCGGTTCCGCCGACGCGCAGACGCGACGCGCCCTCCTCATAGGGATCGATCGCTACCAATACTCGGCGACGGTCCTCGGGTTGTGGCGGCGGCAGACCGCGGTTGCGGTCGCGCGATGGCGCGCGCGTGTGGGGGACAAGGCATTGCCGGCGGCGACGCCCGGCGGTGAAGATCTGTACGGTCATCGGCAACTCGTAGGAGATCTCGATGGCGCCGTGAACGACGCGCTGGCGGTGGCGGAGGTGCTGCAACGCCGCTACCAGTTTGCTGCGCCACGGTTACTGAACAACGAGCACGCCACACGCGACTCGATCCTTGCCGCGTTAGGCAAGCTCGCCGACGACTCGCGCGCGGGCGACATCGTCGTGTTCTACTACGCCGGCCACGGATCGCAGCGCGTGAATTCATCGAGCAGACGGAAGCTCAATCACCTCGACCAAACGATCGTGCCGGCCGACGCGAACGCTGGCCAGTTCGACATTCGCGATGTGGAACTGGCAGCGGCATTCGATCGCGTGCTCGACCGCATCGGTCCGACTGGGACGCTGACGCTCATCTTCGACAGCTGCCACAGCGGCGCCGTCACCCGCGGTGAAGCGAGCCCGCACAAAATACGCTGGGCTGCGGCCGATCCGCGCGACGCTGCCGATTCCACCGTCGTGCGTGCGCCGGAGGATCACGGCGCGCTTTTCCTCGGCGCGGCGCAGGACTTCGAGCCGTCACAGGAGGCGGAGGCCGTCGACAGTGACGGGAAACTGCGCCCGCACGGCGCGTTCACGGCGGCCCTCTTGCGGGTGCTGCGCTTCGTGCCACCTAACGAGCCGGCGTCGCAGGTCTTCGCGCGAGCGCGCGCCATTCTGCAACAGGACGGACGTGCGCAGAACCCTGTGATCCGCGGCGTCGAGGCGGACAAGCGGCGACCGCTCTTCGGGACGTTCACCGGCGCGCTGGCCGGTCGAGTGACGGTTCCAGTGCTGCGCGTCGATCACGATACTGTGCGTTTGCAGGCCGGGCTCGGCGTCGGCCTCGCGCCCGGTACGGAACTGCGGCTCGCCGATACTTTGCGCGACAAGTCTGGCCGCGCTGTGACAGGTGCATCGGTACGTCTCAGGGTCACAGTGGTGCGCGGACTCGGAGCGAGCGACGCCGTGGCGAGCGCAGGGTCAGTGAAGCACCTCGAAGCCGGCACGCTGTTCGTCGTCGATCGCTGGACGGTGGCAAACGGCGCGGGGCTGCGCGTCTTTATTCCACCTGGCCGTGAAGCGTCCGCTCTCACGCGCGACACCGCGGCACTGGCTCCTTTGCGCGAGAGTGGCGTCGCCGAGTGGGTCGATGATCCGACATCGATACCTAACGACGGACGGCCGCTGTATACGATCCGTTTCGAGACCGGCGGATGGCACGTCGTCGGGCCGTCGGGTGCCGTGCGGCTCGCCTCGACGACTGCCGCCGATGTCGAGCGAGCGATAGCATCGGCTGAAAACGCGGCGATGACAACGCTTGATGGACAGCGCGTCGCCTTGCGCGCCGCGGGCGCCCAACCTGACAGTGTGCTGCCGGCGGCGCGTGCCAAAGCGCGCGTCACCGTACTCCTGCCGCCAACGGTCGGCCTTCGCAGTAAGATCCGGCTCGGCAAAGGAACGCCTAACGACGTCGTGAATGTCGTCGACAACCCCAGCGCGGCGGACTTCTTTCTCGTGGGCCGGTCCGACGACACCGGAACGAGCTACGCATGGGTGCGGCCTAACGCGACGCAAGAGTCGCAGCGACTGTCGAGTATTCCGGCGCGTACGCTGTGGGTCGGAACGACCGCGCCCGATGTCGCGGGCGATTCGCTCAACGACCTCGCGACGCGTCTCGCGCGCCT
>DATBKN010000224.1:0-7985 GCA_036555845.1 Gemmatimonadaceae bacterium
CGATGCTGTGGAGTTTCGGCGCGAGTTACTGGCGAACGACGCGCGCATGCTGAACGTGCTCAATCTCGCTGCTGACCGATCACAGTGGGGGACGTCGCTGCCAGCGGGTCACGCGCGCGGAATCGCGCTCGTCGACGACAAAGGGGGACGCGTCGCCGAAGTCGCCGAGGTGTCACTGACCGGCGGAAAAATTCGCGTGCACAAGGTCACTCTCGTTGCCGACTGCGGGCAGATCATCCACTCCGGGATCGTTCAGGGGCAGCTGAGCGGATCTGTCGTGGCGGGCCTGGGCGCGGCACTGTACGGTGAGATCACGATCGAGCGCGGCCGCGTCAAGCAGACGAACTTCCGCGACTATCCGATGCTGCGCATCGACGAGATGCCGGAGATTGACGTGCATATCGTTAGGAACGGTGAGGAGCCTGGCGGCGTTGGGGAGCCGGGGGTACCGCCGATCGCCGCCGCAGTCGCGAATGCGCTGTTCGTACTCACCGGAGTGCGCGCGAGAAGATTGCCGCTGAGGGTGAATGATTTCACTGCGGATTCGAGTAACGGAAGAGCGTAGTTGACGGGAGAGCGCCTGGTCGGTTGGGCCAGGTTCCATTTGGAAGCTGAGTGCTGTCAGCTGCCAGTAGAAGAGCTGCGAGCGAGGTGCTCACTCCCTGTGCCAGCGCATCCAGCGAACTAGAGTATCAGCTCGAGTACGCGAGAGATACGGATGTCTTAACCTTGTTACCAAGCGCGGCCCAACAGCGCCGAGCAGCTTGGCTTGCGTTAGGCACTGAATTGCTTCAGATGATGGTCAAGATGCCTTGCCATCAGATGACTCCAATCTTTCCCACTCATCTTCCCGAACGCCGGGCTCTCGGGCCATGAGCCGGCGCAGTCGCGCGTGCCAATCTCATCGATCAGCCGTAGCATCTTTGCCTTCTCTGTGGAGAAGCTGTGTTGCTTCACGGCCTCAAAGCCTGGAGCGGTAGGCGCGCCTTTCGGCCATGGCAGCCGAAGCACCATGAATTTGAGCATGGGTTTGGGAATGGGCGCGCTGCGGCCTTCCTGTGGCTTGTGCCTCCCTAACGCCATCTCGAGCCACTCGTTGCAGTGCCAGAGCATCTGATCGATGCTCATCTTCCCCCACCGTCTCTTCGCTTGCGGGGAGAGCGATTCCACGCGTTTCCGTAGCTGCGTTCGCACCGTTTCATCGTGAATCAACGGCATGACTGTTTCGCGTAAGGGGTGCCAATAATCTCTGCCGAACCCTGTCGGCTCGGAAGTAATTGCCGCCTGTCCTACAGCGGTCTCCCAAGATCCACCAATTACCTGCAATGCGAGCGACACCGGCACGGCCAGCGTCACTCACAGAGATCGATCTGCGAGCCGAGTTGGCCCAGGGACATCTGGAGTCGCATGCATGGGCGGTGCGGTGCTGTCGCGGTGATGCGATGGAAGCAGAAGATGTGCTGCATCGCGCGTACATGAAGGTGCTCGACGGCGAGGCGCGGTTCAGCGGACGGTCATCGTTCAAGACGTGGTTGTTTGGCGTTATTCGGCGCACAGCTCGGGAGGAGGCAAGGCAGTCGTGGCTACGCCTCCTGCGACTCGAACGATGGTGGCACACAAGAGCACCTAACGAAGAGCAGGACATTACGGATGACGACCGCGTTCCACGATTACGAAAAACGCTCGATCAGCTGTCCAGGCGACAACAAGAGGTATTACATCTCGTGTTCTATCAGGACCTAACGATTCAGGAAGCAGCCGAAGTGCTGGCGATGCCGGTCGGAACGGCGCGCACGCACTACGAGCGCGGCAAGGAGCGGCTGCGCCAGCTGCTCGAGCGCCCGGAGCAGCGGTGAGCGACGCCTCCGATCGCGACCTGCGGGCGCTGTTTCAGGCCGCGCGCGCGCAGGACGCACGGTCCGCGCCTGGCTTCCAGAACGTGCTCGCAGGACGGCGCGGCGTGGCGCGGCGACCCGTCATGGCGTTTCGTCTGGCCGCGGCGCTGGCGGCCGTCGTGTTGCTCGTCGTGCTTTTAAGTCGCCTAACGACGCCTCGGCCGCTTTTCGCCATCACGCCAGGCGACCTGCGCGTTCCTACCGACTATTTGCTCGACATCGCCGGCTCCCAACGGGCTGGCGAGATCCCACGCATCGGAACGGTGGACTGGTTCCCGCTGACTCAGTCCGCCGACACCAGGAGAGAACAGTGAACAAGTTGATGCTGTGTTGTGCTCTGCTCGCCACGGCCTTCGTGGCACCAGTCGGCGCGCAGGGGAAACCAGGACAGCTGGATGCGTTCGCGGAGGCGTTGTTCGATCCGCAGCTGGTGCTGAAAAATGCCTCGGCAATAGGCCTAACGCCGGCCCAGCGCAAAACTGTACTCGACGAGCTCAAAGCGGCGCAGATCGCGCTGGCGCCGCTACAAGCTGACATGACGGAGCCGGCGATGGAGCTTGTCGAAATGCTCGGCCAGACCAGGGTCGAAGAAGCGCGCGTGCTCTCGAAGATCGATCAAGTGCTCCGCGTCGAGAACGAAGTAAAGAAGCGGCAAACGGCGCTGTTGGTTCGCATCAAGAACGCGCTCACTCCCGAGCAGCAAGAGAAGTTGCGCGCATTACGCAAGGTCCAGGACGCCGGACGCGAAGGCGATCCCGGAACGCTGCAAGACACGCGAGGGTAATCACATGCTGAAAATGCACGGATGGAATCGGTGGATTGTCGCGCTTGGTGCGCTGGTCACACTCACTGCCTGCGGCGACGGTACGGGACCTAACGAACGCCGTTTCGACACCAAGAATGTGCGCGAAGGCGTCAGTGCGATCGAAGTCGTCACGTCGTCGAAGGCACTTGCCAGCATGCAGGCCGTCGCACGGTCAATGGGAATCGTCGGGACGAGCAGCATCGCGCAAAAAATCGCATCGGCGTCCGGGCTCGACGTCGCCGCGCGCAAGCTGACAACGGCGGCTGTCGATGCCGGCACGGCACTCATCCCCGTGATGCGGTCTTCTGTGCTGGGAACGACGTTCGTGTACGACCCCTCGGTGCGAAAGTACGTCCCGGATGCGGCGAGAAGCGGCGCACCATCGAACGGTGTGCGCTTCATCCTGTACGATGTCGATCCCAACGAGGATCCGCTCGCCGGGCACGAGATCGGCTACGCGGATCTCACAGACGAGCGTCGATCGTCAACCAGTTCGGCGGGTATCCGCCTCGAAGCGGTCATCGGGGGCGTCACGAAGTTGGCGTACTCGTTCGATCTGACCGGCTCGGTTCAGGCTGCGCAGTTCGATGTCTTCGGCTACGTCGCCGACGGCGGTGATCGTCTCGACTTCTCGATCAAGACAAGCCAACAGCTCTTCGGCCGCGGTGGGAAGGCGACGCTGGAGGCGACGCTGGTCGTCCGTCAGGAAGACTTTGAGGTCACGGCGAAGGCCGAAGGTGTGGCTGGTGAAGAGAACGGCGACGGTAAGATCGACCTAACGATTCGATCCAGGCTGGACGAGATCGCTGTGGACGCCGAAACGAAAAGCGGAAAGCTCGACGCCACCTTCAAGGTGAATGGTCAGGTGCTGGCAACCGCGACGGGCGACCCCAAGTCGCCGGTGATTCGCGGAGACGGCGGCCGAGACCTGACGGACGAAGAGGCGCAGGCGCTGGGCGCGATCGTCGGTATGGCAGACGGCATCTTCAAGTTCGTGACGCAACTGCTGCAGCCGGCCGGAGCCTTGCTGCTCATTGCGTTAGGTATCGGTGGTTAACTGCTGCGCCACTATCCCGAAAGAATTCACCGCGGACAAACACGGACGAACACGGACAACTGCTCTCTTAGACGCCCACGCTCGTGTTCGCGTTGGTCCGCGTTAGTCCGCGGTGAAGCAGTTCTGGCTGTTGAAACGCGCGGCGCAGGTTGTACTTTGGCGCTGATCAGCTTTCAAGCCTTTCAAATGACACGCTCATCCCTCCTGGCGACGCTCGCGCTGGTGAGTGTCACCATCCTGCCAGCCGTGAGCACGGGGCAGGTCACGGCAGCCGATTACGACCGCGCCGAGAGTCTGCGCCAGCGCCTGGAAGGCCTCGTCGTTGGCGCTCCTGAGAATCCAACGTGGATCGACAGCTCGCGCTTCTGGTATCGCGTCTCGGTGCGCGGCGGGAATGAGTTCCAGCTCGTGGACGCACGCACTTTGGAAAAGCGGCCGGCCTTCGATCACGCGCGCCTTGCGAGCGCGCTCGGCACCGCGATCAAGAAGTCGTATACGCCGATCACGCTGCCGTTCAACACGTTCACGTTCAGCGATAGCGCGCGCTTCATCGAAGTAACTGTCGACTCCGTGCGCTGGCGATGCGCCCTCGCCGATTACGCGTGCACGCGCGCGCAGGCTCGCGAGCAGCGGCCGACTCCGCGGCAGCCCGGCGGCGGCTACTACGGCGCACCACCGCCGTGGGACGAGGCCCCCATCGCTTCGCCGGACAGCGCGCGCGAGGCCACGATACGCAACTATAACGTGTTCGTTAGGCAGGCCGGAGCGACGGCTTGGACGCAGGTGAGTTACGATGGTGTCGAAGGCGATGCCTACGAATGGCGCACGCTTGTCTGGTCCCCGGACTCGAAGTGGATCGCCGCATACCGAGTGAAGCCGGGATACCGTCGTGAAATCCACTACGTGATGTCGTCACCTGAGGATCAAATCCAACCGAAGTATTCCACGCGACTGTACAACAAACCCGGCGACGTACTGGATCTCGAGCGTCCCGTGCTCTTCGAAGTTGCGAGCAAACGGCAGGTCAACGTCGATGCGGCGCTCTTCCCTAACGCGTACGACGTCTCGCGGCTCGAGTGGCGCAAGGATTCTCGTGCCGTGACTTTCGAGTACAACCAGCGCGGGCATCAAGTCTTTCGGGTGATCGAGATCGAAGCCGCCACCGGCAAGACGCGCGCTGTAATCAACGAAGAGGTGCCCACCTTCTTCAGTTATTCAGGGAAGCGCTATCGCTTCGACGTTGCCGATGGCAAAGAGATCATCTGGATGTCGGAGCGCGACGGATGGAATCACTTGTATCTGTACGACGGCGCCACAGGTCGCGTGAAGAACCAGATCACGAAAGGCGAATGGGTCGTGCGCGGCGTCGAGTATGTCGATACAGTCGCACGCCAGATCACGTTCCGCGCGAGCGGCATGTACGCGGGGAAAGATCCGTATTACGTGCATGCCTATCGCATCAACTTCGACGGCACGGGCCTAACGACGCTGACCGACGCCGACGCAACGCACAGCGTCGTCTTCTCGCCGGATCGCCAGTTCTACGTCGATACGTATTCGCGTGTCGATCTTGCACCCATTTCCACACTGCGCAGGGTTCGTGATGCTGGGGTCATTCGCGAATTGGAACGCGGCGACATGACCGCGCTCGTCGCAACGGGATGGCGACCGCCCGAAGTCTTCACATCCAAAGCGCGCGATGGCAAAACAGATATCTGGGGAGTGATCATCAAGCCGATGGGTTCGGGCTTCAATCCGTCACACAAATATCCCGTCATCGAGAACATCTACGCTGGGCCGCACGACTCCTTTGCGCCCAAAGCCTTCAACGTTCAGCTGGCAATGCAAGCACAAGCCGAGTTGGGCTTCATCGTCGCCCAGGTCGACGGCATGGGAACGTCGAATCGCTCGAAGGCATTCCACGACGTCGCCTGGAAAAACCTCGGCGACGCTGGATTCCCCGATCGCATTCTGTGGCATCGCGCGATCGCTACGAAGTATCCCTGGTATGACACGAGCCGAGTGGGGATTTATGGGACGTCGGCCGGCGGGCAGAACTCGATGGGGGCGCTGCTCTTCCATCCCGAGTTCTACAAGGCGGCCGTGTCGGCAGTTGGCTGTCACGACAACCGCATGGACAAGATCTGGTGGAACGAGCAGTGGATGGGCTACCCGTTAGGCGACCACTACTCCAAGGCATCCAACGTGGACAATGCCTGGCGCCTGCAAGGTCGCTTGCTGCTGGTCGTCGGCGAAATGGATCAAAATGTGGATCCGTCGTCGACGATGCAGGTCGTGAACGCGCTGATCAAAGCCAACAAGACGTTCGATTTACTCGTGATTCCCGGTGCGGGTCACGGGTCGGGCGGCGCGTACGGCGAGAAGAAGCGCTTCGACTTCTTCGTTCACACCTTGTTAGGCGCGGAGCCGCCGGACCGCAATCGCGTAGCGACTGTAAAAGGGGACGGGAGCCAGTAGCGCCGTTCGCTCTTGCGGCCGAACGGCGGCCGCGAGCTCGCTCCAGCTACGCTCGAGCAGGCTGGTTATCTCCGACCAGTCTTGCTCGCTGATATTGCTGCCACGCTGGTCGCGAAGCACCATCGCCTCAACGCGGAGCCGCGCGTAATCCGTTAGGCGCTCGGCCGGGATCCCGTAGATCTCGGCCGCGACGCCGGCGATCAACCGTTCCCAGTCCGCTGTCGTGTGCAGCTTGGGCTCGCGTCGGATGATCCACCATTCCAGCTCGTCGCGCGCGGCGGTCTTTGCGTTGAACGGTGTTACGCTGAGGGAGTTGATCGCGGCGAAGTAGCGTTCCAGGTCGGGCAGCGCGCGAGCGTAGTCGTCGCGCGAGCCACCGTCTTTGAACGTGAACGCGGCCTTGGCAGCTCTGTACGCGATCGGGAACGATTCCCAGAAGCCTGCGTGAAACTGCACGCGCAGCGAGCGGGCGAGCTGCCAGAAGAGCTTTGCCGGTTTGCGTTCGTAATACGAGCGCCACATGTCGCTATCGAGACGCCCGGTTGCGACCGGATCGAATTGCCGGAAGTCGCTGCGTCGTGGCATGAGGAGGTCGAGCGCGATCCACGCAGGAAGCGCGATGGCGACGATGAGCGCGATGCGTGATGGACGCAGCCACGCGCTTCGAACCTTCAGACGCGACTCGATCATCGATGCGGAGGGGAGGGCAGCGGTGCTTTGCACATCGTGATTACGCTGCTCAGTTCCTTACGGATTGGCCAGAAGCCGCCCTCCTCGCCGTGTAAATCGAGAGTTGCTAGTACTCTTCCATCGGCCGGATCTCAGACTCGCATTCGAAATCCGGCCAGTGCACGCGATGCAACTCCATGAATTGCTTCGCGTTCTCGAGGGCCTCCTCTTTGGTGTCGAACTGCATGATGGCGTAGCCGCCGATGATCTCTTTGGATTCAGTGAAGGGCCCATCGGACACACGCATCTTGCCGCCGCTCAAGCGGATCTTGTGGCCCTCCGAGCTGGGCTTGAGACCGCCTGTGCTTATGAGATGGCCGCTCTTGAACCCGTCCTGGACGAAGGGACCCATCGCGTCGAGCAGGGCCTTCGGAATTGGCTGAGAGCGGTACTTCTCGTCGGACTTAATCATCATCAGGTACTTCATTGTGGTCTCCGTTATTCGGTTGTTCGTTCGGCCTTCACTAACACATCGAACGAACCTCCTGAGAATCGACAGTCGCAGATGACGGACAAACGTAAGGAATTGCGCATCGTACTACGGCACAGCTTGTCTCCTCCTTCTAACAGCGTCCTGTGATTCGCGACTTCAGCCGCTTCGACCTGTCATTGAGCGCCATCGTTATGCGCCAGTCAATCGTTCCATTCGTCGCGCTCGTACTGGCATGCGGTGGCGGCGGTGGAGACTCCTCGAGCACGAATGGTCCCAGCGGATCGATCTCGCTCGCTACTAATCCGCAATCCGTAACAGTTGCGGCAGGTGGCACAAAAATGATCGCCGCCACAGCGACTCGGTCGGGCTCCTTCAACGGAGCGGTCTCATTCGCCGTGACCGGCCTTCCGGCCGGCGTCACTGTTCAGAGCAACACGCAGGTGACCGCTGGTGTCGCTACGACGGCTACGATCACGCTTGCGGTTGCAGGCAGCGCGACGGCCACTTCCGCAACGCTCACAATCAGCGCCGCCGGCGACGGCGTGCCGACAGCCACTGCTGCAGTCGGCCTAACGATTACACCGCCAG